>JANMJF010000408.1:0-4287 GCA_031371245.1 Pseudomonadota bacterium
CGAGATGGTGATGCCCGGCGACAACGTCAAGGTGACGGTGAAGCTGATCAACCCGATCGCGATGGAGGACGGTCTGCGATTTGCGATCCGCGAAGGTGGCCGCACGGTCGGCGCCGGTGTGGTCAGCAAGATTCTCGAGTAAGCGCGACCTAACAGTTTTTTAACTTAGAATTAGAAGGTCATCGGAACACGCGATGAATCAGCAAGTAATCAGAATCAGGCTCAAGGCTTTCGACCATCGATTGATCGATCAATCGACCAAGGAGATCGTCGAAACGGCCAAGCGGACGGGCGCCCAAGTGAAGGGCCCGATACCACTGCCTACGAAGAAAGAACGCTTTACCGTTCTGACCTCGCCGCACGTGAATAAAGATGCACGTGACCAATACGAGATCCGCACTCACAAGCGTTTGCTCGACATCGTCAACCCGACCGATAAAACGGTTGACGCATTGATGAAGCTGGATCTCGCCGCCGGCGTCGATGTCCAGATCAAGTTGAACTAGGCGTTTGGAGAGCAGGCATGAGCCTTGGATTGGTTGGACGCAAATGCGGTATGACGCGGATCTTCAGTGAAGATGGCGCCTCAACCCCGGTCACCGTCGTCGAAGTTGAGCCCAATCGCGTCACACGCGTGAAGACGCCCGGCTCCGACGGTTACAGCGCGGTGCAAGTGACCTGCGGCGAGAAAGCGCAGAATCGCGTCAACCGCGCGCGCGCAGGAGAGTTCAAGAAAGCCGGCGTAGGCGCAGGGCGCGGGCTGTGGGAATTCCGCCTGAGCGGTGCCAATGAGCCGGAATTAAATGTGGGATCGGAGCTGAAGGTGGACTTCTTCGCTGCTGGTCAGTTCGTTGACGTTGTTGGCACCAGTATCGGCAAGGGCTTCGCTGGTACCATCAAGCGCCACCACTTCAGCTCGCAGGATGCGTCGCACGGCAATTCGGTTTCGCATCGCGTGCCGGGTTCAATCGGCCAATGCCAGACGCCGGGGCGGGTTGTTAAAGGCAAGAAGATGGCCGGTCACATGGGCAACAAGCAGCGTACCGCGCAGAACCTCGAAGTGGTGCGTGTCGATCTTGAACGTAACCTGCTCTTGATCAAGGGTGCGGTGCCCGGCGCTAAGGGCGGTGAAGTGATCGTCCGTCCAGCGGTCAAAGCGTAGCTGAAATAACAATCATGGAATTAAAAGTTCAAACCATTTCATCCAATGCAGCTGCGGCCAGCGTCGCGCTGTCGGACGAAGTGTTCGGCAATGCCTTCAACGAGCCGCTCGTGCATCAGGTGGTGACGGCCTACATGGCCGCCGCGCGCAGCGGTACGAAGGCGCAGAAGTCGCGCGCCGATGTCGCCGGCGGTGGCCGCAAGCCGTGGCGGCAGAAGGGCACCGGGCGGGCACGCGCTGGTACCACGCGCAGCCCGTTGTGGCGCGGTGGCGGTCGAACCTTCGCGGCGCGTCCGCGTAGCTATGAGCAGAAGGTAAACCGCAAGATGTATCGCAGCGCGCTGCGTTCCATCCTCTCGGAATTGGTGCGCCAGGACCGCCTGCTGGTGGTCGATGACTTCCAGCTGGCAGAGCCGAAGACCAAGCTTGCACTGGCTGCGTTGAACATGCTCGGTGTCAACGACGTGTTGATCGTGAGTGACGAGATCTCCGAAAACCTGTTCCTGGCCGCACGCAATATTCCGCATGTCGGCATGGCGGACGTAGTTGCCATAGACCCGGTGTTGCTGGTTTCCTACGACAAGGTCGTGGTCACGCAGAAGGCGCTGGCCGGCCTTGAGGCGATGTTCAAATGAATCAAGAACGTTTGTTACAGGTCCTGGTCGAGCCGAAGCTGTCGGAGAAGGGTGCGCGCGTCGCGGACCTTTATCGGCAATATATGTTCAAGGTCCTCAACGATGCGACCAAGCCTGAAATCAAGGCGGCCGTCGAGCAATTATTCAAAGTTGAGGTCGAGCACGTCACGACCTCAACGGTCCGCGCCCGGACCCGTACGTTTAAAGGGCGCACCGGTGTTCGTGGTACCTGGAAGAAGGCCTTCGTGAAGCTGAAAGTAGGCTTCGAAATCAACTTCGTCGGCAGCGAGTAAGGGACGGAGCAAGAGCCATGGCGTTATTTAAAGCTAAGCCGACCTCGCCAGGTCGTCGCAGTGTGGTGCGGGTTGCTACGCCGGATCTCCATAAGGGCGCTCCGTATGCGCCGCTGCTGGAGCCCCAATCGCGCAACTCTGGCCGCAATAATCAGGGACGGATCACCGTTCGTCACCGTGGTGGCGGCCATAAGCAGCACTATCGTCTGGTTGATTTCCGTCGTGAGAAAGACGGTATCAACGCAGTGGTCGAGCGCTTGGAATACGACCCGAACCGCTCGGCTCATATCGCACTAGTGCTGTACGAGGACGGCGAACGCCGTTACATCATCGCGCCCAAAGGTGTGAAAGCCGGTAGCAAATTACGCTCGGGAGCCGACGCACCGATCGTTGCTGGAAACTGCCTGCCGCTGCGCAATATGCCGGTCGGCGCGCTGATTCACTGCGTCGAACTCAAGCCCGGTAAGGGTGCGCAGCTCGGCCGTAGCGCTGGTGTTGCGATTCAATTTGTAGCACGTGAGGGCGCCTACGCAACACTGCGACTGCGGTCTGGCGAAATGCGTAAGGTGCCGATCGAATGCCGAGCCACCATCGGTGAAGTGGGCAACCAGGAGCACTCCTTGCGTTCGCTTGGAAAGGCGGGCGCAAAGCGCTGGCGCGGTGTCCGCCCGACGGTTCGCGGTGTCGCCATGAATCCGGTTGATCACCCCCACGGTGGCGGCGAAGGCCGCACTTCAGGTGGCCGGCATCCGGTCAGCCCGTGGGGCACGCCGACCAAAGGTCACAAGACCCGCCACAATAAACGTACCGATGGCCTCATCGTGCGCCGGCGTAACAAGAAGTAGTCGCGGAGAACCCTATGGCCCGTTCCATACGCAAAGGCCCGTTCATCGACCACCACCTTTTGAAGAAAGTGGAGGAAGCGCGAGCGCGCAACGACAAGCGCCCGATCAAGACTTGGTCGCGCCGCTCCATGGTTGCGCCCGATATGGTCGGTCTGACGATCGCGGTCCACAACGGCCGTCAGCACATGCCGGTATACGTCAACGAAAACATGGTCGGACACAAGCTCGGGGAATTCGCACCGACGCGTTCCTTTCGTGGCCATGTGGCCGACAAGAAGGCGCGCTAAGGATCAGGATCAAGCAGACATGGCGACTGTAGCTAAATTGAGAAACGCGCGTATGGCCGCGCAAAAGGTCCGCCTCGTGGCCGATCAGATCCGCGGCGAACGGGTGGAAAAGGCAATCAACATTCTGACCTTCAGCAATAAGAAGGCGGCGGCGTTGGTGAAGAAGGTGCTGGAGTCCGCGATTGCGAACGCCGAGCACAATGACGGCGCCGATGTCGATGAGCTGAAGGTGAGCACCATCATGGTTGACGAGGGCTCGACCATGAAGCGTTGGCGCGCCCGTGCACGCGGACGTGCGGCGAAAATAATGAAGCGCACGTGCCATGTGACCGTGTGGGTCGAGCAAGTGGGGCAGTAGGACTATGGGACAGAAAGTACATCCGTACGGCATTCGCTTAGGTATCGTCAAGGATTGGACGTCAACCTGGTATGCCGATACCAAGAATTATGCGAATTATCTGAATAACGACCTGGCGGTGCGAGCGTTCTTGCGCAAGAAGCTTGCGCATGCGTCGGTTAGCCGTATCCAGATAGAACGCCCGGCCAACAACGCTCGGATCATCATCCACACGGCGCGTCCCGGCATCGTGATCGGCAAGAAGGGCGAAGATATCGAAGCGCTGCGTAAGCAGGTGTCCGCCCTTATGAAAGTGCCGGCGCATATCAGCGTAGAGGAGATTCGTAAGCCTGAACTGGATGCGTTTCTGGTCGCCGAGTCGGTTGCCCAGCAACTCGAGCGCCGAATTATGTTCCGACGAGCGATGAAACGTGCGGTGTCGAACTCGATGCGACTTGGCGCACAGGGCATCAAGATCAACGTCGCGGGTCGTTTGAACGGCGCGGAAATCGCCCGTACTGAATGGTATCGCGAGGGGCGCGTGCCACTGCACACCCTGCGTGCCGACATCGATTACGGCTTCGCGGAAGCGAATACGACCTACGGCGTTATCGGCGTGAAGGTCTGGATTTTCAAGGGCGAAATCGTGCGACAGAGTCCAGTCGTTGACACCGCCGACGGCGAGACCTCGGCGGCCTGAGGCCGGCGCCCACCGGCAGGAGCATAGA
>JANMJF010000430.1:0-2683 GCA_031371245.1 Pseudomonadota bacterium
ATCTGCGTTCGGGGCGCGTGGCCGAGACCCGTGCGCAAGCGCGCGTTACCAAGCTCGGACGGCGAGTTGCCAATGTCCATGCCCGTTGCTGGCAGGACGATGAGTCGCGGCCGATCGCGACCTTGTCCGGGCATTTCTTGCTGACGTAAAGCGCGCGCTCATTCCTCCAGCAGGCTACGTAACATCCACGCGGTTTTCTCGTGCACGTCGAGACGCTGGGTCAAGAGATCCATGGTTGGCTGATCGTTAGCCTTGTCCACCGTTGGAAATAGCGCGCGCGCGGTGCGGGCGGTCGCCTCCTGAGCGCTCACCAGGTGCCGCACCATGTCCAAGGCCTTCGGCACACCATTGACCTCGGTGATGGACGCCAGTTTGACGAATTCCTGGTAAGTGCCCGGCGCTGGAAAGCCCAGCGCGCGGATACGTTCGGCGACCAGATCGAGCGCGGTCCATTGCTCGGTGTATTGGCCCATGAACATCAGATGCAGGGTGTTAAACATTGGCCCGGTCACGTTCCAGTGAAAGTTGTGGGTCATGAGATAGAGCGTGTAGCTGTCGGCCAGCAGATGGGCGAGGCCGTCGGCGATCTTGGCGCGATCGGTGGCCGAGATGCCGATGTCGATGGCGAGCCCGGTGGGCTTGCTGGTCGAAGCTGTTTTGCGTGCAGCCATGCTTGGATTCCTCTGCGGATGTTGAGTGGCGCGTGATCAAGGCCATGCTAGCAATCGTTCCATGCGGTGCCTATGGTGCGTGACCCATCTCCCGAGCGTTGGGTTACGCTAGAGCCCACCCGCACGGTGCTGATTTATACCGTGCGCGGCCTAGCCACCGGGGATCTCGATGTTGAACAATCTGCTTATGACCCTGGTCGGAGGCCGTTCGTGAGCGGAGCGCTTGACGGTGTGAACGTGGTCGATCTGACCTCGGTCCTGATGGGACCTTTTGCCACTCAGCTGCTGGGCGACATGGGCGCCGACGTCGTCAAGGTCGAACCCCCGTCCGGCGACACCAGCCGCAATGTCGGTGCCGCACGTCATCACGGCATGGCCGGTGGCTTTCTGCACGTCAATCGTAACAAGCGCGCCATCGTACTCGATCTGAAACAGGCCCAAGGACGCGAAGCGCTGCTGCGCCTGGTCGAACGTGCCGACGTGCTGGTCTACAACGTGCGCCCACAGGCGATGGCGCGCTTGCACTTGACCTATGCCGATGTCGCGGCGGTCAATCCGCGCATCATTTATGTCGGCATGTTTGGCTACGGTCAGCGTGGACCCTATGCGGCCAAGCCGGCCTATGATGATTTGATCCAGGGCGCGGTGGGTATTCCTTCTCTGGTCGCCACCGTCGGCGATGGTGTGCCGCGTTATGTGCCAGTGACGATGATCGATCGCACCGTCGGCACCGCTGCGGTCGGCCACATCGCGGCGGCACTCTATCGCCGCGAAAAAACCGGCGTCGGCCAGGCCATCGAAGTGCCGATGTTCGAGACCATGGTGCCCTTCGTGCTCGGTGAGCATTTCGGCGGCCACAGTTTCGAACCGCCGCTTGGACCGATGGGCTATTCGCGCCTGCTGGCGCGTGAACGTACGCCGTTTCCAACCCGCGATGGTTATGTCTGCGCCTTGATCTACAACGACAATCATTGGCGCGCTTTCTTCGATGGGCTCGGCGAGCCCGAACGTTTCGACGCCGACCCGCGCCTGGCGGACATCGGCACGCGCACCACCCACATTGGCGAACTGTATGGCATGGTCGCCGAGATTATGCGCTGCCGTGGCACCGAGGAATGGCTGGCCTTCTTCGAGCGCGCCGATATTCCGGCCATGCGCTTGAATACGCTCAATTCACTGTATAGCGATCCGCATCTGGCGGCGGTCGGCTATTTTGAAACGGTCGAGCATCCCAGCGAAGGCGCGCTGAATCAGATGGGCCATGCCAGCAGCTGGTCGGAATCGCCGCCGTCGACACGCCGACTGGCGCCACGCCTGGGCCAACATAGTGTCGAGGTGCTGAGCGAGATTGGATATGACGACGCGCAGATCGCGGAAATGATTGCGCGCGGGGTGACGGCAACCGCATGAGCACCCCAAAATGACAGGGAAGGAATTATAGTCGCTGCTTTGCAATCGCTCGCAAGGCTCGCCCATGGTTGTTCTCGACGGTTCTGATCATCTTGTTCGCCATTTTCGGCAGATGCTGCTGTGGCCTCTGCAACTCATGCCGGCGCAAGACGAGCACGATCAGCGCAGTCACTGGCAAGTGCTGGAGGCTAGCGACAGCGCACGACTGTGGTCGCGAGTCGACGACGAATTTACCGCTGACCCCAGCCAGTTCCACGAGCGACATTACAAGGAATTCGTGTCCTTCCTGCCCTATGTGCAGCGCTTCCTGTATGGCGAAAGCCGCGGTGCGCGACCGCAGGTGCACGAGGGACCGCCCGGCGAATCGGCGCTGCGCGTCTATCGTCGCCACGACATCACCGCATTGCGCGTGATCCTGCGTGCTGGCAGCGAGCCGCTGGTGCTCAAGGTCGTACACATCGATCTGTATTTTTTCGACGACGTCGACATAGCGCTGCTCAATGTCGAAGTGATGGCCGACGATCTGCCGCTCTCGATCGCGCTCGATCTGATGTATCGCTTTGGCCGCGCCTATCCCACCACCTGGGACGAAAACGGCAATG
>JANMJF010000438.1:0-2617 GCA_031371245.1 Pseudomonadota bacterium
GGTGCAGATCACCGTCCAAGCTAACCGTGATCGCTCGGCCGATGACGTTCTCCTCGAACAGCGCGGCGAGCGTCGCGCCGTCACCCTTGACCATGCGTGCCATCACACGCGCGTCGTCAGCGACCATGCGTGCGACAACAAAACCATCAGCCGGTGTGCCCTTGTTGACGATCGCGGCGTAGCTCTCGATACGCGCCGCGCCGTGGGCGGTCTCGTCGATACGAATGCCAGTCGGGGCCTTGGCCTCGGCCTGGGCAGCGCGCGACGAACACGGCTGCCAGCTGGCCGGCGCGCGGCCGCTGTAGACTGCTGCTGAGTGCTTGGAAAGAAAGCCGCCATTAGCGACCACCAGGCCACGGGCGTCGCGGTCAGCGCGCAGTTTGTCGATGACAGTCGCGATGGCATGCATGCTGTAGTTGTTACCCGCGCCGCCAAAGAACGGCAGCCCGCCGGTCAAGGTCAGCGCGCGGGAACCGTCGGTGGGCAAGCCGAGCGGCTCAGCGATGGACGACACCGCGATCGGAAAGCAGCTATAGAAATCGAGATATTTGATCTCGGCGATGCCGACTTCGGCGGCCGCCAGCGCTCCGCGCACGGCAAGATTCTGCGCCTGGGACGCCGACAGATCGGAGCGATGCAAAACGGTTTGATCATCGACATCGGCGTAGCCATGCAAATACACCCAGCGCGCTTCGGCAATGCCGAGCTCGCGCGCGACGCCCACCGACGTCATCAACACCGCAGCACCCTGGTTGACCGCGTCCTGCGCCACCATCCACTTGGTATAGGGCTCGCACAGCAGATAGTTTTGCACCGAGACCGTGGCGAGGAAATCCTCGTCGTAGGCGCTCGGAAACTGCGCGTAGGGATGTTCAGCGGCAGTCGCGCTGAAATGGGCGAAGAGTCGCGCGACATCGCGCCGACAGGCATCGGTCGAGAGGCCGCGCCTATGGCGTCGCACTTGTTCGAACATGGCGTAAACATGGATGGGCCACACCACGCCATGGCGTCGCTCATAGGGCGCGACAAAGCTAGCACCCGGCCAGCGATCTTCGTAATCGCCGCTGGCCTCTTCGTTCCAATCAAGTTCGAAACCGCGCCGTGTCGCTTCGCGAATAGTGGCGATGGCCTCAGCCCCTGTCAGCAACGCCATGCGCAGTTCGCCGGCATGAATGCGCTCGGCTATCTGATTGACCAGCCGCTGGGGTGATTGGCCACCGACTTCGGCATAGATCGCATGCCGTGGTGTCGCGCCGAGACGCCTGGCCACAGACCACGGCACGTTATTGGTCGAACCAAAAGGGTTGGGCCACATCGAGCGATCTTCGAGCGAATGTTCAAACATGCGGATCACCACCAGCATGTCAACTTCAGCGGCGAGCGCGCGCGTGGCTTGTGCATCGTCCAACGCATGTTGCGCCGCGATCGCGGCGATATCGACCGGCGACTTCAGCAACTCGGGACGACTCATATCACGACCGACGTACTGGCCGGCGCCGACGAGAATAGGGGTACGGTCTTGCATGACTGAACAAACTCCACCGTCGGCCAACGGCCGCCAGGCTTTCGGTTGGTGTAGAGGCCGTCCGCGAACATAACACAGGCCAGGAACTTCAGGACGCGAGACCGATAGCAATGCGCGACATCACCAGCTTCTGGTCTCACGACGCGTCCCTCGCGTCGCTTGAAATCATAGTCGGCGTGGGATTTCTCACATCACCCAGTGGTGCTCGCGAGTAGCGTCATCCTCACGTTACAAGGTTGTTTCTGGAGGAATCGGTCATGGCCAAGATACCGCAATATCGAGTCGATCTGGACAAGTCGCTGGGAGCCGTTGAAGTGGTCATCGACTACGGCTATCAGCGCGGCGGGGCCTACCTCGCCTACCTCGTTGCCCCTGACCAAGTGACTATCAAGAGAAAAATGGACACCTTGCGCATCGAGGACGATGCCCCACCGATATTACGCGCTGCCGACACGCCTGCCGATGTCAACGACCACTACCTCGGGGTCCGCTGCGTTGTACAGGCGGTCCAGAATGACCCTGATGGACCATGGTCGATTCAGTGCGACATATACCAACGCGCTGTGACGAACCCGGCGCAGCGTACACACGTTTTCACCATGCCGACGCTCACCGGACGCTTGCAGGATAACGCCGCCGGCGAGCATTTCTTTCTGCATTTCGTCGCGGCTTGACATCGATGAACACCATCAGACCTCGAATGTTCAAGCACTTTTCTAAGGGTCTGCTTAGCGCGCTTCTACTGTGCGTCAGCACACTGCCCTACGCATGGGCAACAGAGTCCTGCGCGGCAGCTGATGGCGCCGACAAGGCAGCCATGAAAGCCCTTTGTGATGAAGCCGCGAATCTAGTCAAGACGCAGCAGGGCGTACCGGTCGTCTCGCCTGACACGATCGCGCGTATGGAGCATCCCCAAACCACGCTCGCGTCGAAGGCAGGCCTCACCTACGGTTATGGTCTGGGCGTTTTCTACGCGCCGCAAACGAACTTCATCGTCTACGGCCACAACGGTGGCATCGACGGATTCGAATCCGCGTACGTCTACTGGCCTGAGCAACGCAAGGGTTACGTGCTGTTGGTCAATGGCGGGCG
>JANMJF010000450.1:0-2629 GCA_031371245.1 Pseudomonadota bacterium
AAACAGTACGAAGTAGACCACCGTATCGCCCTTGAGGAGGGTACGGCGCTCGACCTGCTGACCAAGATGGCCAAACAGCGTCGCGAATCGATCAGCCAGTTCCAGGCGGGTGGGCGTGAGGATCTGGTCAGGCAGGAAGAGTTCGAGCTGGCGCTGATTCTGGATTACCTACCGCAGCCGCTCAGCAACGAAGAAGTCGAGCAGCATGTGGCCGACGCCATCACTGCCACCGGCGCCTCAGCAGTGCGCGACATGGGCAAGGTGATGGGGGTGCTGAACGCCCAGCTCAAGGGCCGCACCGATATGGCCGTGGTCAGCGCGCTGGTTAAGGCCAGACTCGCCGGCTGAGCCTGCCCGCGCGGGCACGGCTACCGGCCGTACCCGCCGCTGCTTACAATTCGGCATTCCCTAAGCCACCTGCGCAACATCCCATGGCTGGCCGCATTCCCGAGCAATTCATCGCCGACCTGTTGGCCCGCATCGATATCGTCGAACTGGTCGAAGATTACCTGCCGCTGCGCAAAGCAGGTAAGGACTTCCAGGGTCTGTGCCCCTTCCATGGTGAAAAAACGCCGTCCTTTACCGTCAGTCGCGATAAACAATTCTTTCATTGCTTCGGTTGTGGCGCCCATGGCAGCGCCATCGGCTTTGTCATGAAACATCGCAATCTAGAGTTCGTCGAGGCGGTGGAGGAATTGGCCGCCGTAGCCGGCATGGAAGTGCCGCACGAAGCGCGCAGCCAGCGCACCAGCGGCACACGCGATCTGTTCGATATTCTTGAACAGGCACGCGCCTTCTACGAGAGCCAGCTGCGGCAAAGCACCGAGCGCGATGTCGCGGTCGACTACCTGAAGAAACGCGGCCTGAGCGGCGAAATCGCCAAGACCTTCCGCTTAGGTTTCGCGCCGTCGGGCTGGCGCAATCTGCTTGACGTGTTGACCGCCAACGGCATCAGCGAAGAGCAGGCGGAGCGCGCCGGACTCGCCATCAAGCGTGAACGCGGCGGCTACTACGATCGGTTTCGCGAACGGGTGATGTTCCCCATCCACGACCGCCGCGGACGCGTGATCGGCTTCGGCGGACGGGTCATGGACAGCGGCGAGCCGAAATACCTGAATTCGCCCGAAACCGAAGTCTTCCACAAAGGGCGCGAACTCTACGGCCTGCACGAGGCATTGGCTGTCAATCGCAAGCTTGGCAGTCTGATGGTGGTCGAAGGTTATCTCGACGTCGTTGCGCTGCATCAGTTCGGCATGCCCGATACTGTGGCCACACTCGGCACAGCGGTCACCCGCGATCACCTCGACCTGTTGTTCCGCCAGGTGCCCGAAGTGGTGTTCTGTTTCGATGGCGACGCCGCCGGTAAACGTGCCGCCTGGCGGGCGCTGGAAATCGCCTTGCCCCTGGTGGAAGGCAATCGTGCAGTGCGTTTCGTCTTCCTGCCCGAAGGTCAGGACCCCGACAGTGCAGTGCGCGAATTCGGACCCGATGGATTCTTCAAGGCCGCCCGTCAGTTCGGCCTGGCCGACTACCTGCTCGATACCCTTAAACTTGAAGTCGACCTCAGCAGCGGCGATGGCCGCGCACGCCTGATCGAGCGCGCCAAACCCTTCCTGAACCAGATTCCCAGCCAAAGTCACCGGGCGGGGGCCGTGCGTGTGCTCGCCGACCTGAGCAAATTCGACGAAGACCTGATCCGTCGTGAGCTTGGTCTCGTCCCTCATCGCGGCGGTACGCCGCGCCGTGCACCGGTGCTGAACCGCTTCACCAGCCGCTCTCTGGAAGAACAAGCGTTGGCGATGCTCTTGCAGAAACCTGCATTGGCGACCCAGCTCGATGGGGAACTGGTCGCTTTTTGCCGGCAGGAACTCCACGGCGGTCTGTTGTTGCTCGAAGTCTGGAGCGCCATTGAAGCCAATCCGTCCGCGTCCACCGCCGCGCTGCTGGAGCACTGGCGCGACCAGCCCTTCGAGGCTCAGCTCGCAAACCTCCTGGCTATCGACCTCGGCATCCCCGACAGCGCCTTCGAGAGCGAATTCGCGGGTGCCCTTGCGCGCCTGCGTCAGAAGGCCGAAGAGCAGCGCTTCGCCCGCATACAGGCCATCCCTTTTGAGCAATGGACCGAAGAGCAGCGCGAGATCGTGCGGCACTACAAACGCGCCAAGTGAACCGCAGTGCGGGCAGATCCGCACGCATGGGCCGCTGCCCTAGATGCGCGCGAAGGCTGGAAAGATGCGGGTGACATACACCGCGGCCGATAGGCGCCTGCGCAAGGGGCATCGTGCTAGGCAAAAGCCTCACTTAACGCCTATACTACGCGGCTATTTTGCTGCCCCAGCGCACTTGGCGGATCCACCGCCCTGTTACTAGAATTTCAACGATCCACTCCAAGGATCGACGGACTACGAGGCTCGTGGAAGTTGACCAAAGCTAAAACAGATTCCGTGGAGACGGTGGACGAAGTTGATACCGCCGACCAACAGTCGCAACTCAAGCTACTCATTTCCAAGGGTAAGGAGCAGGGCTTCCTGACTTACCACGAGGTCAATGATCACCTGCCCAACGACATCGTCGATCCCGAGCAGATCGAAGATATCATCAACATGATCAACGACATGGGCATCACTGT
>JANMJF010000568.1:0-2134 GCA_031371245.1 Pseudomonadota bacterium
GGTGCACGCCGCGCGCCGCCGCTTACGCGTTGGCGGTGCGCTGGTTTTTTCCGACACCCGCCTTGCTGGCCGGCGCCTAGGTGGCGTGTCTCGGCTTGCCGCGCCGGCGCGGCGCGGCCGTCGCCACCCTCGCCGCGCGAGTCACAGACGATGCAAGCGTGCTGGAGCGTGGCGAGACACTTGAAGCATCCATCGCGCAACTACTCGCCTTACCCGGGCTCGGGCCGTGGACAGCCCATTACATCGCGATGCGTGTGCTACGCGAACCCGATGCCTTTCCGGCCAGCGACATCGGCCTGTTGCGCGCCTTGACCGACGCCCACGGCCTGCGCCCCAGCGCTACTGAACTGCTCGCGCGCGCCGAAGCATGGCGTCCTTGGCGCGCCTACGCCGCCCAGCACTTATGGGCCAAGGACGCCGTGGCGCCCTAGCGCCGCTACTCAAAATTCACCCGCAGACTCAACATCGCGCTGCGCCCCGGCTGCGGTGCGACTTCTTTCAACAAGGACGTGTGATAACGCACTTCCTCGTCGAGCAGATTGTTACCCCGTGCCGAAACGATGTATTCAAGCTGCTGGGCCTTGATCACATAGCTCACGCCAACATCAACCAGCGTGTAGCCATGGGTGCCGGTTTCAAGCGGCGCATTGGCGCCTTGCGCGGCGCTGCGCCGAACGTTGAAATCCGCGCTCCACGCTTGCCAGCGGTAATCGAGTCCGCCGCCAAAACGCAGCGGTGTCATGCGTGGCAGATTGTCGCCATTGGTCAGACGGCCACGCACGTAATCGCTGAACAAGCGCACATCGAGTTCGCCCCAGGTTAAGTCACGCCATAAGCCATAACCGATTTCGAATTCGGCGCCGTAGAACACCGCATCGGCCTGGGCATATTCCAGCAGCAGAAAACCGCTGCCCGGCGCGACTGGCCGGCCTGCTGCATCGAGATGATCGGCCTGCCCATCGGCGTCGCGATCAGCGCCACGGGTGTAGATGAAATCTTGCATGTAATTGGCGAACAGGTTGACCGCCCACTGCAGCCGACCGCTTTCTTTGTGCAGCGACCAATCCAGGGAGTTGGCAGTTTCCTCGCGCAGATCCGCGTCGCCGCGCTCGAAACTGTGGGTGGCGTCGTGGGGACCGTTGTTATAAAGCTCCTCAAAGCCCGGCGCACGCTGACCACGCGTAAAAGACAGGCCGCTGCCATAGCCCGGCAGGAAATGCCAAACCGCGCCGGTCGACACGCTGTAGACGTCGAACTCGGTGCGCGGATTGGTCGCCGTTTGCGGCGCGTTCTGCGCATTCTCGTAACGCGCGCCGAATTCGAGATGCAATTCCCCGAGGTCACGCTCTTCGAGCAGGAACACACCGATGGCCCGCCCCTGCACCGGCGGTGTGAGCTGCTCGGCGCCGACCGCAGCGAAGTCGCGATGTTGAACCTGCACACCCAGCACACCTTCCAGGCCAGCCAGCGGTTCGTGACTGAGCTCGATACGCCCTTCGTACTCATCGTTCAGAAAAGTCGTGCCGACCGCGCCGTCGGGCTGCAGTTCCTGGTGCAGGTAGTCGTTATGACCCATGCGCACCCGCACCCGACTGAAACCCGGCAGCGGTGCATTGAGCTCAGCGGCGACATCGTAACGTTCTTGATTGAGCGCGATGCGGCGCGGCTCGTCGCCGGGGATGCCGTAGGCCGAATCGTAATGATTGATGGCAAAGCCCGCATAGCCGCGCGCGCCGATATAGGACAGACCGCCGGTGACATAGTCGTTCACGGTATCGCAGTTGGATAACTGGCCCGGCCGCGCACCGAAGGCGGGATTGAGTTCAGCGAAACCAGGAATGTCGTAGTTCGAACTACTGCGTTTCAAGCCGTCGATGTGCGCGGCCAGCGGTCCATGGGAGGCATCCACCGTCGCACCGCCACCGAAGGCATTGCTGGCCTCGTCATAGCTGAAATCCAATTTGCCGCGCGGGCTTTGCACCAGTCGGCTCGGAATACGCTGGGTGACAACGTTGACGACGCCGCCGATGGCACCGATGGCACCGCTGCCATAGAGCAAGGTGGCGGGGCCTTTCAGCACTTCAATCTGATCGGCAACTAAAGGATCGACGCTGACCGCGTGATCGTCACTCAA
>JANMJF010000575.1:0-2895 GCA_031371245.1 Pseudomonadota bacterium
CCCAGCCCTTGAAGTTGCCCTTGGGCGAGCGGATGAAATCCCACATCGACCAGATACCCTTGGCCGTGGTCGGACTGGTCAGTTCTATTTCGGGCATATAACCCTGATGAACGGACCGCGCTTCGACGAACAGACCGCTGACCGCCGCCACCAGATTATCGCGACCGCTGCAGGTGATGGGGTCGGCCGGCGCGGTCATGTCGAGACGCGGTGGGCCGTCGTAGGTAGCCACCACATCGGCGGTGAAGCACTTGCGCCACTCCTCCCACACGCGCGTATCCATGTGCCGGAAATAGCGTGCCTTGAGTTGTTTGATCAATTCGATTTCTTCGAGATTGCTGGCCATGACTCCCCCTGGTTTTTGACTTATCGATGCTGGGAACAGCGGACGCTGTCGATTCTAGGGGGCAGATGGGCGTAGCGGAAGTCGCGTGTGCGCAAGGCCGCGCGTTCAGGAGCGGCGCGGCATGGCGGTGCGCAGACGCGCTGTTATTAATGCCTGCGCGCGATCTTCCAGCAGCACGGCATTGATGGTGCCCGCATATAGCCGCCCAGTTAACACCAGTTCCGCATGTATCGAAGACGCCAGGCGCGCGTCATGGCAATGGAAGTCCACGCCTTCAGTCAGTTGCTCGCCGAGCGCTTTGAAGGCACGGAAGGCGCTGCCCTTGACCACGCCGCAAGCAAGGTCCAACTCCTTGAAGGTCGCGAGCGCACTACCTGAGCGCGGCGTCACGGATGGGTCGCGGGTGGGAACTGTCATCGCATCGATCTTACTGCTGATCATGGGCTACGGCGTGGCGGTCGACGAATTGCGGCGTAGCCGCTAAGGTGCGCGGCACACTTTGGACCCTCTATCCGAGGTTCCGAGCGTTGCGCCATCATGCCAATATCCGCTGCGCAATCGCAGGTCGTTGCTGGTGATCGATGCATGGATGAAATAGCGAGGGGAGTCGGGCGCATGCCTAACGCGCGTATCGAAGCAGTGAAACGTTGGGCGCAAGCACGCCAGATTCGCCGTCGTCACGTGATCATCGCCAGTGTGTTGTTGGTGTTGCTGGCGGTGTTTGTCTATCTGCTGCGTCCCAGTGTGCAGCGCCAGTTCGTGCTCGATAAGCTCGGCCCGCTGGTTGAGAACCTCGCTATCGAGCATGTGCAGATCACGCCGTGGTCGGCCGAGTTGCGCGGAGTTGAGCTGGGCTACGGCGGCGGTCGCTATCGGGTCGGCCTGTTGTCGCTGGGCTTCAATCCCCTGTCGCTGCTGGCCCATACGATTTCCATCCGTCATCTGCAGCTCACCGACGCCGTCATCGATGTGCGCAATCTGGCACCCAGTGTGCCGTCGACCGCGCCCTTCCCAGGGGTGCTGGCGTCGATGAACCACGGCTATGCGCTCAAGCTCGATACCCTCGACGCACGTCTGGCAGTGCTGCTTGCGGGTGACCAGAAACTCTCCGTGACGTTGCGTGGCAGCGGCTTCGCGCCGTTGCGGGTGGGCACGCTCAATGTCAACACGCGGTACACGCCAGCGGGCGACCAACCGCCCTTGGACGCCAGCGGCCGTGTTCTCATCACCCAATTGAATCGCGGCCGGGTGCGCCTGATCGATGCGAGTTTCGCCACCGATGTGCCGCTGCCGCCGGCCGTTGACGCACAGCACCTTGAGCTGCTGCTTGAAGTCGAACCGCCGACGGAATACGTCGAGCAACGTCAGGCAGCGCGCTTCGTCACCGCCGCCGACGGCAGCCAGCACCGCGTTGTCGATCCGGAAGCCATCGCGCTGCGCGTGCGACTGGGTAACCAGAGCCCTGCTCGTTTCGACATTTCCGGTCGCTATCGCGGCGAGGATGGCCTGTTCCGTGGCCACTACCGGCTGGCTGATGTTGCGCGCCTGCTCGAGTCGCTGGCAGGCGGCTCGGCGCTACCTGAACTGGTCACCGATAGCCATGGCCAGCTTGAATTGGACAGCGTGAATCTGCGCGGCAACGTCGCGCTATGGTCCCGCACCCGTGTCAGCGCGCTACAGCGAGTGCTGGGTGCGACCGCCGCACTGCCAGCGCATGTCGATCTTGCGCTTGTTACGCAGGGTAGTTTCGATGCACAGCAGTTCACCCTCGCCAGTTTGAATCTGAAGTTGATTGACGCCGACTTGAGCACCCGCCTCGATGCTGTGCTGGGGGCGCCCTTGAGCGTGCCCTATGACACGCCGCTGGGTGTCCTGGAGACGCCACGCGAAGTGGCGCGCGTCGCGCTCGGGCCATTACCGCTAGCCTGGCTGCAAGGACTCGCCCCGGGTTACACCCTCAATGGCGAGTTGCTCGGTCCTTATGCCATCGCTATCGACACAAAAAAACGCATCCGCCTCGAGGCGCTCGCACCGAGCGCACTGCGCGGCGTGCGCGTCGCCGCCCTCGGTGCCGCGAGTGCCGACACAACGGTGCCTGCGGCGGTGACGGTGCTGGTCGACGAACTCAACCTGGTCACCACGCTCTCGGCGAGTTGGTCGGCGGATTTTCTGCGTTTTAACTTGGACGATACCCAGATCCTGATCGGTGCGAACAAGCTGGCGGAATTCAAGGTCAACGCCGCCAGTAGGCACAGCGAAGATCCCGCGCGGACCTGGCGTGTGCGCACCGCTGCGACGCTTAATTACGACGCCCTCAGCACGCTGCCAGCGGCCGCCGAGCGGCTCAAGGACTATCCCTTGCCGGCGGGCTTGAGTCTCGCCGTCAAAGGCATCCTCACCCAACACGCGCAGGCCTTGTCGGTAGAAAATGCGCAGCTTGAGATCAGCGCACCCGCCACCCCACAACTGCTGAAAGTGGCCGGTTTGCAGCCGTTTCACTTCACCCTCGGCGACACGCTCAAACTCAACAACGCCCAGGGCGATCTCGC
>JANMJF010000589.1:0-2435 GCA_031371245.1 Pseudomonadota bacterium
ACCGGCGGCCTGAACCTTGGCAAGATTCTCTTCCAGCGGCGCGAGGCGTCGACCGCAACCGATCACCGTCGCCCCCTCACGCGCGAAGAGCTCGAAGCAGGCCTGACCGATGCCCGAAGCGGCGCCAGTGATGATCGTGACCTTGTCTTGTACGCGTCCGGCCATGGGGCTTGCCTCAGTGTGTTTTATAAACGTTCGATCAACGTGGCATTGGCCATGCCACCGCTCTCGCACATGGTGACGAGACCATAACGGCCCTTACGCGTTTCCAGCGCGCGCAGCAGATTGGCGACCAGTCGCCCGCCCGACGCGCCGACCGGATGGCCGAGCGCAATGGCGCCGCCGAATACATTGAGCTTGTCCGGATCGGCACCGAGATCTTTCTGCCAGGCCAGTGGCACAGACGCAAAGGCTTCGTTGACCTCGTAAGCATCGATTGCACCTATACCCACACCCACACGCTTCAGAAGCTTGCGTGTGGCGGGAATGATGGCCGTCAACATCATGAGCGGGTCGTCGCCCATCACAGCGAAATGGGTGATGGCGGCACGCGGTTTCAAACCCAGACTATGGGCGAGTTGTTCTTCCATGATCAGCATCGCACTCGCGCCATCGGTGACCTGGCTGGCATTGCCGGCCGTCACACTCCAACGGATCTGAGGGTAACGCGCGGCCATGGCTGCATCTTCAAAGGCTGGCTTCAAGCTTGCCAGCTTCTCCAAGGTCGAATCAGCGCGCACGCCTTCGTCCTTCGTAACCGTCTTACGACCATCAACACGCTCGACTTCGAGCGGCACGATGTCACGCACCACGCCGCTGTCGGCGCCGGCCAGCTGATGGGAGCGCAACGAGAACACATCCTGCGCTTCACGTGAGATGCCCCAGCGCGCCGCGATCAATTCGGCCGCGATGCCCTGGCGAATCAAACCGTCGGGGTAACGGGCATGAAAGCGCGAACCTTCGTTGTCCTTACCCATACGATTAACACGCATCGGCACCAGACTCATCATCTCCACACCGCCGGCGATGACCACGTCATAGGCACCGGCGATCACGCCCTGCGCGGCGAAATCCATGGCCTGCTGCGCCGAGCCACATTTGCGATCGAGGGTCACGGCCGGCACCGATTCTGGCAGGCCCGCCGCCAGCACCGCCTGGCGACCGATATTGCCCGCTTGCTCAGCGACCTGAATGACGCAACCGGTGATGACATCCTCGATCAAAGCCGGATCGATAGCGGTGCGCTGCACCAGGGTCGCCAGCACGCTCGCATAGAGATTGACCGGGTGCAGGCTCGCCAGTGCGCCGCTTTCTCGCCCACGGCCAAAGGGCGAACGCACTATATCGACGATGACGGCGCGACGCAGGCTCATGGCTTCTTACGCAAGCTCAATTCGAAGTCGGCCGACTTGATCTCCACCAGCGGCGAGCGCGCGATGTTCATCAGGCGCCGCACCTGATCGAGTGCCGGCGAAGACAGATAAGGATAGGTGGTCTTGACTGGCCCGGCCATGCGCATCTTGTCCAGACCTTCACCCGCCACCAGCGCGCGCAGGATCAGCTCGTCGTCGTCTTCGGTACCGTATTCCTTGCGCAGTTCTTCGATGGTCGGCTGCGGCGGTGGATGGGCGGCGACCTGCTTGGCGCGCGGCGAGGCCATGATGATGTCCATGACATTGGGATCGATAGGCGCCGCCGTCTGACCGTAAAAGCCGGCGGCGTACTGGATCACTTCATCGGGAATAGACGCATAACGCTTGCCGCTGACGATGTTCAACACCGCGAGTGTGCCGACCAGCTGACTGAAGGGCGTCGCCATGCCGGGATAACCGAGTTCCTTGCGCACCTTGGCGGTTTCGTTCAGCACGATATCGAGCTTGTCGCTCATGCCGTGCTGCGCGAGCTGTGCCTTCAAGGTGCCGACCATGCCGCCCGGCACCTGGTGCTGGATCGAGAGCACGTCGTACTCGGCGTATTGATTGACCAGGAAGCCAGCGGCTTTGCCAATCTTTTCGAAATGCTCGGCGACCGGCGCAAAGAGTTTGGTGTCGAGGGCATGGCTGTGGCCCTGCAACTCGATGTTGCGCACCATCACTTCCGTCGACGGCACCGACGGGCCATTGGCCAGCGGTCGGCTCGCGGTATGTAGGATAGTCACACCCAGCTCGATGCTGTCGAGATAGGCCTTGGCGGATTGGCCCATCAGATTATTGGAATGAAATTCGATGGGCTTGCCACGCGCCTTGGCGACGATGGCCGGCAACAGCGTCTGCATGCGTTCCTTCTCCAGCACCCCGGCCGTGTCGTAGAGCAGCAGGGTGTCAATGTCCGGCGACACCGAGAGTTCGTCGGCCTGTCGCGCGTAATATTCGTCGGTATGCACCGGCGAGAGCGTGAACATGATGGCACCCGCCACTTCCGAGCCGAACTGCTTG
>JANMJF010000628.1:0-8845 GCA_031371245.1 Pseudomonadota bacterium
GTTCACACCGGCAAGGAACAAAAGCCACGTCTCGATGACGTCGGCGCAATGGGCGAAGCGCGTGTTCAAGATCGATTACCTGTAATCACCGCGGCGATGCGGTGTAAGTGATTGCCGGCATCGAAGTCCCGCTCGTGGTCAATAATCTCCTTAAGCAACTCGTCCGAGGTGCCGAGCCCGCGACCGCTGCTTCAATAGGCCTGATATTAATTCGAATGTGTCGTCGGCGCCGAATGGACGACCGGCAGCGTTCGCGATTTGACCCCGCCGTCGTTGCGAGCGAAGCGCGGCAATACAGTCAAATAAATCGCGCGCCGCGCCTCGTCACCCGGATTGCCGCAGCTGCCATGGCAGCGGTGACGCCGACGAAGGCAAGCTTGAAGGAGTAGCCGAGGCGCCACTTGTAGGTGCGAATTCATTCCGGCGATTTCCCGGGACTTTACACCGGAATCTAAATCGATTTATCGTTCCCGACGACACGCCGGTTTCGTCGTCAGCATGAATGCTGGCGCTAGTCTTCGTAATTGTATTGGTCGTCGCGCTCGGGCTTCGTGAATTCCTCTATACCAACATCGTATTTCCAGCCGCAACGAGTGCGCCTCTGAATTCCGACGTTATCACTGTAAATTATTGTGGCCATGGCAAAGGTGGCGCCATCCATCGTAACTATGGTGCGGCGCCCATTAATTACCGTGGCTCGCGGAACTGCTTCTGGCATGTGGGCTATGGGAAAATTGCAAAACCCTCCCGGCGGGACAGTGGAGTTATCTGGCACTCGAATGTGTTTGTCGGATTGCATGGGGGGATTTTATTATCCCAATCAAAAAACACCCCGCCGTAAATGTTGGTGATAGTCGCGCCGCTATCGCCGACATTGGAAATGTAAACCCTCACTGTCTTGTGGCCGCCCTCGACACTAATCGCGCGGATTCTCAATCTGGGCCGGTGCGTGGCGTTGAACTCCTCTCGGGCGAGCTTAAGCGTGTCGTGCGTAGTGCCCCAAAGCTTGCGGGTGTAGCTCATCAGCAAAACGGTGGCGATGGTCAGAATGACCGTTGCGGACGCAATAACGATGTCCGGCACGATAGCCCACCAATCATGCGTCGGCTCTTGTTTTACATCGCCGGGCTCTGCGGAGCCGGACGTAGCGGCGTTATCGGGGCGGCCTATCTCGACAGTGGAAGGCGAGGCGTTGCTGTTGGGATTTTCGCCTTCGGAATCACACTCGGCTGTGTATTTGCCGTCTTGCTCGCAGTAACTCCAATCCGCGCGACTTGGAGCTGACTTTATGGAACGTCCCCACAATGCCGCGCATCATATTCGACGAGAACCCTTCAATGGTGTTGGTATGAACCGCACCAACAACGTATTCACCCTTAGCGTGGTCAACGAATGCATGGGGGAACTCCGTCCCGAGCTTGGCATAGCCGACGACCGGGGGCAGGGTCGCTGGCCAGATGTCGTTAGCGCGACGAAATAAACTCGACGGGAGGACGTACTCGGCTAAACTCAGCGCAATTCTCGACATCAGCTTCTCGACATCAGCTTGAGCGGGCTAAGCGCCGCCAACATGGATAATTTGTCCGGCACGCACTGACTTCAGGACCTGCAGCAGTGCCGGCACAAGGAGTCGCAAAGTTTCAACGCGGTTGTTTATCGCGATGAGCACTACCACGGCCATTGCTAACGTTGCGGGATTTTGTTGGTACTCTAGGTTCCGATCACCAGTGACCAGCACATCAAACTCGGCGCTCGCGGTACGCAGCAGTTCTCCGTTCTTTAAGCCAGCCCATCCACGGTGATGAACGGACTGTACGAAATGTCCTGGGATTTCGCGTCCGAATTTTCGCGGGACCGACTCGTCAAGCAGCACGCGCATCGGAAGCGATTACATTGCGTGCGAGCTCTAGCGCTGCAATGGCCTGGTCTCGCGGAACCGAAGGATACTCGTCGAGGAAGACATTGAGGCTGTCACCGGCCTCCAAGTAATCAAATAGGATTTTGACGGGAACCCGTGTTCCAACGAACACCGGCGTGCCTCCCAGGATGTCCGGATCTCGGTGCACGATTTGCTTAGGGTCCACAGCGATGAGCTCCGACTTCAATAGGCCTGATAGTATCTCGACTGTGCCGTGGCGCCTAACCGACGACCGGCAGCGTTCGCGATTTGACCTCGGCGTCTTTGCGAGCGAAGCGCGGCAATCCACACCGACGTGCGCCCTGGAACGAATGTGCGATTGAAATCGCATCCACAAGCGACTGGCGTCAGCGGCCCTGCCACTGCGGTGGCCGCTTCTCCGCAAACGCCGCCGCGCCTTCAATCCTGTCACTGCATTCATACCAGGCCTTGAAAGCCGGATAGCCTGGCTGATTAGCCATGGCCTGGGCCAGGCTCGTTTCATCGAGACCGCGCATCACGGTCTGCTTGGAGGCACGGGTGGCGAGCGGTGCGCAGCGCAAGATGCGTTGGCACCAGGAATCGACGGCATCATCGAGTTCATCGTGATCGACCAACTGGGTAACAAAGCCCATGCGATAGCCTTCCTCGGCGCCGAGGATGTCGCCGGTCAGAATCATGCCCATCGCGGCTTTGAGTCCGATCTGACGGGCGAGGCGGTGCATGCCGCCACCCAGCGCAACGGCGCCGACCAGCGGTTCGGGCAGGCCGAAACGGGAACGGCGCGTGGCGAGCAGAATGTCGCAGGCCAACGCCACTTCGAAACCGCCACCCACCGCCACGCCATCCACGGCTGCGATCAAGGGTTTGGTCAAATCGTAGCGCTCGATGAGGCCGGCATAGCCACTGCGTGGATAGACATGGGGCTTGCCCTGTTTGGCGATCGATTTCAGATCGCTGCCGGCCGAGAAAGCGCGTTCACCGGCACCGGCGATGACACCCAGATACTGTGCGTCGTCGTTGGCAAAATCGTCGAAGGCCACCTGCAGTTCGTCATGCATCTGCTGGTTGATGGCGTTCATGACGGCGGGCCGATTGAGGGTGATGCGGGTAACGTGCTCGTGTTTGCTGACGGTGATGAATTCGTAGGTCATGGCAGGCTCCTTGATGTCGACAATTAAACGTGTGTGTGGATATTCAACGTGGGAACGTGATCCGGGTATAGGGAATGACGATTGGTGGAAACGGAGAGCACGGCTGCGGTCAGAAGTGGCCCCAGGTCGTGGCCAGAGGCTCAAATGTATTCCTGCTGCTTGGGCACGCTGTCCGACTATCGGCGGCATGAGTGCAATACACCACATGCGGAGTGCTCGGGTCCAGGGCACTGTGATCGCGCCGGGCATTCGCTAGCCGTTGGTGCGAGGTAACGCGTCTGCTGAATGGCGAAGCACGCCACGCCGATCGTTGCGCTTGCAGTTAGACATCCTTCGGCGCGCATCGTCCATCTTATGCCGCCGGTACAGCCCGCTAGATCGACGACAGATATCGCGCTGTATTTAAGCTGTCCAGGCGCCGCTCAGGTAGCGGCTTGGACGGTCGGGATCTCGACGCCAAGCTGTCCGCACGTCACACTACCGGCGGCTTGCACACGCCCCCCGATCCTTAACCGATGCTCGCCACGCGCGGCAGGTTTGTCGCCGCTGAGCGATATTGGCGCTCAAAATCCGTATGCAACAACCGCCAGACTCCACTGCTCCGAATCTCGACCCCGACACCGTGGCCGGCTTCGGCCGTGAATGGACAAGCTTCAATCAGAGTGCGCTTGCAGCGCCCGAACTGCGCGCGATTTTCGCCCAATACTTCGCGCTGTTTCCCTGGCACGACTTGCCGGCTAATGCGGTCGGCTTCGATCTCGGTTGCGGCAGTGGACGCTGGGCGCGGCTGGTCGCGGAGCGGGTCGGCAAGTTACATTGCATCGATGCCAGCGCGGTGGCACTCACGGTCGCACGACGCACGCTTAGTGCTCACGACAACTGCGAGTTCCATCACGCCGGCGTCGATGTGATCCCGCTGGCCGACGGCAGCATGGATTTTGGTTACGCATTGGGCGTGCTCCATCATGTTCCGGATACCGCAGCCGGCGTAGCGAGCTGTGTCGCGAAGCTGAAGCCTGGCGCGCCGTTTCTGATCTATCTCTACTACGCTTTCGATCAACGCCCGGCCTGGTTCCGCGCGCTTTGGCGAGTAAGCGATGTGCTGCGTCGGCTAATCTCGCGGGCGCCCTATGGGCTGCGCTATGGGGCCAGTCAGCTGCTCGCGCTGGGCGTCTACTGGCCACTCGCGCGCGGCGCACGCTGGCTGGAACGGCGAGGTTTCGCCGTCGATGGTCTGCCCTTAGGCGCTTATCGCGACAAAAGCTTCTACACCATGCGCACTGACGCGCTCGATCGCTTCGGTACGCGTCTTGAACAGCGCTTCAGTCGCGCCCAGATAGCACAGATGATGACTGACGCTGGTCTCGAGGACATCCGTTTCAGCCCGAGCGAGCCTTATTGGTGCGCGCTCGGGGTGCGGCGGGCGGCCGCGCCTGGATCGCGGTTGGGACGCTCAGGTAATACGCCGCCGGACAAATCCCAGTCCCATCAAGCCGACACTGAGTAAGGCCAACGGCGCCGGCACGGGCACGGCAGCTACGCAATGGGTCCTTAGTCGTTCGCGCGTGTGGTCTCAAACTGCGACCGGCGCCACCACAACAAGAGTGGCATGGACAAAGCCAGTACCACATAGCCCTGCCACACACCAACCATGCGCGCCAGCGCACCGCTTTCGTCGGCGCGTAGCACTGCACCGCCAATGCCGATCGCCGCAGTGATACCGAGTGTATCGGTGAGACCCATCATCATCGACAGATGACCTTCGTGGCCAGGTTCCGCACTCGCCATCGCCAGCGTTGCGACGACCGGATAACACAGGCCCATGCCGAGCCCGGCAATTGTCCAGGCCGGAAAGGCGAGTGCAATACTGGCGTAGTAGGTGATGGCCAGGCAGGCCAAGCCGCTGCCCAATAGCAGCAATGCGCTGGCCGCCCACAACACCGGCAAAACACCAACCCGTGGCAAAGCGCCATCGACCCACCAGGTGGCTGCCGTCCAGCCTGCGGCCGACGCGCTGAGGATGAAGCCCGCCACCAGCGGTGAGGCGAGACCGGCACGCTGCGCCATCCACGGCAACCAGGCCTCAAGGCCGAAAAACACTGCACAGGCGAGCAGGCGCAACAGCAGTGCTGCGGCCAGCGTTGAGCGCGCGGCCCAGAAGCCCGCCGGTAAGCTCGCCTGCAGCGGTCGCCACAACACAGCGAGACCGCATAACAGCGCGGCGCCGCCGGCATAACCCCCGCGATCCAAGCCGTACAAGGCAATGCCGGTGCCGAGTGCGACACCGAGCGCATCGCGCACCGCGCGCAGTGGTAGTGGCATGACGGCGGCCAAGACCGCTCGTTGGCTGCCCGCACGCGGCAGACGGGGCAGCACCAGTACCAGTGTCACCAGCGCCAGCACGGTGAGGCCGACGAACACGTAGCGCCAATTGCCATGGGCCGTCACCCCGCCGGCCACCAGTGGACCGACCAGGGCCGGCACCATCCAACTGGTGGTCGCCCAGGAGATCGCGCGCTGCCGTGCAGCGCCTTGCCAGGCGATCACGATGACTGCACTGACGACCGCCTGGATGGCGCCGCCGCCCAGCCCTTGCAGGGCACGGCCGACGACGAACACCGCCATCGATGGCGCGAGCATGCCGAGCAGCAGGCCAGCACAAAACAACGCGATGGCAACCACGAACGGTCGCGCGACGCCGACGCGATCGATCCAATAGCCGGCTGCCACCAGACTGGCGAGGTTGCTGAGCAGGAAAGCGAGAAAGCTTGCACTGTAGAGCCCGTCGCCCATGAGATCGGTCGCGACGCTCGGCAACATGGTCGAGAGTGCGAGATCGTCGAAAGCATACAGGCCGATGGCGAACACGAGGCCGATGAGTAGGCGGTCGATGGTGGTCATTCCTGAACAACAAATCGCTGCACAGCGTAGCCTATCTACGCAGGACTCCTGGTGGCATCCGCAAATATCCTGTGCGACCTGCAGCCATAGACCCCACATTCACTCGTGGGGTGTTATCGACAGCGGTGGGCAGCCTCACACCTGGGCGGCGGCAATACTGACGGCGATCGAGCAGCGGTTTCTGCTGCCGCCAACAGGGTGAGGGAATAAAAGCGCATTACTCCCGCACCCTGCCTCTAAAGCGCCGGCACCACATCGTGCAATACCTCGTCGCTCGCGACCGCTATCTCGTTGTCGATCAGGGAGCCACAGCCGGTGCAGAAGAATTGCCGGAACGTGACTGCATCGTCGATGTAACGCGCCGGGTCACCGATGAGGGGATTGGCGCTCGATACCGAGTTGTCTTCGCGGATGCAGTGCAGCTTGTAGTTGTCGCTCATGGGGCCGAGATCGGCCGAGCATTTGCCGCAGGCCCAGTAGCTACCCGTAGCATCGCGTTTCGCATCGAGACAGGTGCTGGCCTGGAACAATAGTTCGCCCGGGCGCGACTTGCCGGCGCCGCCGTTCAAACGGCCTTGGCGGATGCGCGCGCGTTCTGCCGCCGTGGCATCGACATCGACGATGCCCTGCGCATTGACGACTGCGCCGTAGAGCGCACGTGCTGCCGCAGGCGTGACGGCGTAGTCCTCCAGATCCTTCTCGATGTCAGCCGGCACCCGATCGAAGGGGTCGCCAAAACCACCGCCACCGGTCCAGCGCACGGCATAAACGTCGGCCGCATTTTGTTGGAAATTTTCCTGGCGCAGCTGTAGCAGTTCCTCGCGCCCGCTGATTTCCGAGGTATCGCCGGGCATGGTGCTGGCCTTGATACGCGTAAATATGTCGCTGTCGCGTAAAAACGTATAGGCATTGGTACTGGACGGATAGCCGCCCATCATGCCGGATGAAGTCGGGGTGGCATTGCCTGACGACAAAGTGTCTTGAGTGATGAAGTCGGTATTGTGCGGAATGAAACAGGATTCCGCCGACAGACCACCGCGATACTGGCCCGCGCCACCCGAGTCCGGCAGTTCCTTGCGATACAGAAACAAGACCGGAAAGCTCTGCTCGGTATGTTCGATGTTCGGCAACTGGCAGATGGGGGTGCGCGCCTGGCCACCGGTATTGATGCCGTCGGCCATGGAGAAGGCACCGATCGCGCCGCCGATCGGATCGATCAGCAGATAACCGTAGCGCTCACCCCATTGGTCGATGCCACGGAACAGGGTAGCCGGCCATTGGCTGGTGCCGCCGATGCACATGATGTCGCGGCGTAGTTCCTTGTCCGGATAGATCATCTTGGAGATGACGTTGTAAGCCGGGTAGAGCGAGATCTCCATCGACTGGATGGGTGCGGTCGAGACCGAGGCCGGGAAGTCTGCACAATTCAAGGTGCCCGGTGTCGGATCAAATTCGATGTGACGCAAGGCGCCGCCGCAGGCGAAGTACTGGTCCCAGCACAACAGTTCGTTGACCGCCACCATGATCGAACCACGCCAGCCGGAATAGGTGGCGTTCATGGCACCTTCCTGCGGCGCCGAGCCATCGTTGAAGAAGGTCAACTTGTTGCCTTCTTTTTTCATGCCGAGCACCACCCGATGGGTACGACGATCGCCGGGACGGCAGGCTTCGATATATGTGCGGTCATACCATTCGCCGTCGGGCACACGCGCCATCTTGTCGAGATAGGATTTTTCGGAATTGTCGATGACACGCTTCATGACGCCCTTGACGGTTTCGGCGCCGTAACGCGTGATGAGTTCGAGTACGCGATCACGCGCGGTGCTGTTGCCGGCGATCTGCGCGCGGAAATCCAAGGCTACCAGTTGTGGCTTGCGCGAGGCGCGCAGATAAACCGCCTCGATGTCGCGACGGATCTCGTAGTTCTCGATGATCTTGAGCGGCGGCAGCAGGATCCCTTCGTCATAGACCGATTCGGCCGAGGGGCAGAAGCTGCCGGGTGTGATGCCGCCGATGTCGTACTGGTGCAGGCAATTGGTCACCCAGCAGAACAACTCGCCCGCCCAGAACACCGGGCACAACAGCATCACGTCCTGCTGATGGGCGGCGCCTACCCACGGGTCGTTGGCGATGAACATATCGCCTTCATTGATGCCGGGATTGTCAGAGCGGAACTCCATGGTCCATTTGACCTGGGTGTCGGTGACGCCGGACATGTATTGCATATACGGGCCGAAATACACGAACTCGGCGTCTTCCGTCAGTATCGAAGGATTCAGATCGAGGGCGTACATCGCCACCGGCGAGCCCGACAAACGCTGGATGGTGGCGCCATGTTCTTCGTTGATCTGCCATAGGTTGTGGCGCACCACTTCATAGGTCACCGGGTCAACATTCTCGTCCCAGCGCTGATGCAGTTTCAGTTTGGGCGAGATACGCAGCACCTTGGGTGGCACATAGGGGTTCTCAACGCCGTTGAAATCAACATCCGTCATTGCGCTGATGCGTGGCATGGTTGCTCTCCCCTTAAACCCAGTTGGGATCGATCAAAAAATTTCCCAGCCCATCAACGGCGATGCGCTGGTTTGGATGCACGACCACGGACGTGGTCGCGGTCTCGACCACGCAGGGCCCGACGATGGCATTGCCGGGCTTCAACTTGTAGCCATTGAAGATCGGCGTCGATGCGAGTTTCTTCCATTCCGCCCAATAGACGTCGCGCACGCCCGTCTGGGCATCGGCGGCAATGACGTCGGTCATTTCCGTGGCGGCCACCAGCTTGGGCTTGCGTGATACCGCTGATGACCGGCCACGGAAAGTCACCATCTCCAGACGTGCGCCATGCAGCGCGGCACCATGACCATAAAGCCGCTCGTAGCGGCTGACAAAACGT
>JANMJF010000642.1:0-2487 GCA_031371245.1 Pseudomonadota bacterium
CGGAATCTATCGTGCTTACAACTGCCAACGTCACCATTCAATTCGGCGCCAAGCCGCTGTTCGAAAACGTCTCGGTCAAATTCGGCAATGGCAATCGCTATGGCCTGATCGGCGCCAACGGCTGCGGCAAATCGACCTTCATGAAAATTCTCGGCGGCGAACTCGCACCGACCAACGGCAATATCTCCATCGATCCGGGTGAGCGGCTCGGTGTCTTGCGCCAAGATCAGTTTGCGTTCGAAAACTGTTCAGTGCTGAACACCGTGATCATGGGCCACGAGCAGTTGTGGGAAGTGAAGTCGGAACGCGAACGCATCTACGCCATGGAGCATATGAGCGAAGCGGACGGCATGCGCGTCGCCGAACTCGAAGTGCGCTTCGCTGAGCTCGACGGCTACACCTGCGAATCGCGTGCCGGTGAATTGCTGATGGGCGTCGGCATTCCCATCGAACAGCATGAAGGACTCATGAGTCAGATTGCACCCGGCTGGAAGCTGCGCGTATTGCTCGCCCAGGCCTTGTTCGGTGAGCCGCATATCCTGCTGCTCGACGAGCCGACCAACAACCTCGACATCAACGCCATTCGCTGGCTCGAAGAGATCCTCAACACGCGCAACTGTACGATGGTCATCGTCTCCCACGATCGCCACTTCCTGAACAGCGTATGCACGCACATGGCCGATCTCGATTACGGCGAGCTGCGGGTGTATCCCGGCAACTACGACGACTACATGATTGCCTCGACGGCGGTGCGCGATCGCATGCTGGCCAACAATGCCAAGAAGCAGACCCAGATCGAGGATTTGAAGCACTTCGTCAGTCGCTTCTCAGCCAATGCCTCGAAAGCCCGCCAAGCCACCTCGCGCGCGCGCCAGATCGAGAAGATCACGCTCGAAGACGTCAAACCCTCAAGCCGTGTCAATCCCTATATCCGCCTTGAGCAGAACAAGAAGCTGCATCGCCTGGCGGTGGAATTGGAGAATCTGCACAAGGGCTTCGACGGTGTGACCCTCTTCGACAAGCTCACCGTGGCGGTGGCGGCCGGCGAGCGTGTGGCCATAATCGGCCCCAACGGTATCGGCAAGACTACGCTGTTGCATTGCATGGCCGGCGATGTCACGCCCGATCGTGGCCAGGTGAAATGGGCCGAAAACGCCGAGGTCGGCTACGTGCGGCAGAACCGCGCCGCCGACTTTGCAAAGGCCGACAACCTCTTTGAATGGATGAGTCAGTGGCGTCAGAAGGGCGACGACGACATGCGCGTGCGTGCGGTGCTCGGTCAGTTGTTATTCTCCAAGGACGACAGCAACAAGTCCGTGCAGGTCATCTCGGGCGGTGAAGAGGCGCGCATGCTGTTCGGTAAACTGGTATTGGAAAAGCCCAACGTGCTACTGCTCGACGAGCCGACCAATCACCTAGACATGGAATCGATCGAATCGCTGAATCAGGCGCTGGAGAATTATCCCGGCACCTTGATCTTCGTCAGCCATGATCGGGAATTTGTGTCCTCGCTCGCCACCCGAGTGATCGAAATGACGGCAGACGGCGTCATCGATTTCAAGGGCAGCTACGACGAATATCTGCAGTCGCGCGGTCTGGAGAAGGCGGCACCGAGACGGGTGCCGGCCAAGGCCTAACTTGCCAGGCGGGCTGCGTCGAGGCACACCCCCGACGCATTTCACAACGCTGCCGCTTAAGCGGCGTCTTCGCGCACTTCGATGGGCTGCGGGTTCAGTGCCTGCAGCGCCGGCATCACTTCCTTAGCAAAGAGTTTCATGCTCTTCTCCGCCATCTTCATCGGCATGCCGCCGTACTTGAAGACGAACATGATTTCTTCGCACCCGAATTGCATGGCCAGATCCTTGGCACGCTTGATGGTCTGCGTCGGCGTGCCCCATGGATGGGAATCGACAAAGCCGCGCAGGAAGGGTGTTGGATCGGCAGCCAGCGCCTTCTGCATCGCGCCGTAGGATTCATACCCCTTGATAGTGCCAAGATGGCTGCCACGCAGCTCATAGTGGCGCAGCGCCGAATCGGCATACTCCACCATATATTGCTCGGCACCGGCACGGGCTTCAGCCTCGCTCTCGGCGACATAGGTCCACAACGCGAGCTTGGTCTTGGACGGCGCGAAGCCGGCCTTGGCGTGCAGGCGGGCGTACTTGCGCGCGGTCTCCAGCGATAGGCCCAGACTGGTGGTCGGAATAACCAGCGGACGCACACCGTGACGCGCGATGATCTCGACCGTCTCGTCGGTGCCCCCGGCGCACCACAGATTGGGGCTCAGATCGCGGTCTGGCTGCGGACGCAGTTTCAGGCCCTTGATCTTGTAGTGTTTGCCGTCGAAGTCGCACTTGCCAGTCGCAAGCAGCATGTTCAGCACTTGCAGCGACTCGTCAAAGCGCTCGCGCGCCTCGCCCTGATCGATGCTCAAGCCGGCGTATTCACGCCGGCCTAGACCACGACCGACACCGCAGATGATCTCGC
>JANMJF010000654.1:0-3374 GCA_031371245.1 Pseudomonadota bacterium
CGCGCGGCGCTGAGGCCTTCGTGGCAAGCGCTGCTCAGCCACCAGCTTGATCAAGATTCAGTGCCCGTGGCCGGCGTGACGATCTTGATCCTGGCTGTCCGCATCGCCGCTCAGATCACGTTAAACTGCGCCCACTCTCCCTAGCACATTCGCAACCACCGCCCACACCATGACCCTCCTGCTCATCCGCCACGGCGAAACCGAACTCAATGCTGGCCGCATCGTCCAGTTCCCCGATACGCCGCTCGGCGCCAATGGCATCGCGCAGGCCGCGCGCCTCGGCCAGCGCTTAGCCGCGCGTAACATCGGTCTGGTGCTGAGCAGCGATTACCGGCGCGCGCGCATGACGGCCGATAGTGTCGTCGCCCATTGCGGTGCGCCGCTGCTGGAAGACGCCAGTCTGCGCGAGCGGAATTTCGGTGACTTCCGCGGTTCGGCCTACGCCGAGCACGGCGTCGACATCATGGCGCCGGATTTCGAGCCGCCCAATGGCGAAGCCTGGGCGGCATTTCACGCGCGGGTCGACCGCGCCTGGCGGGTCATCCAGGACCATATGAGCAAGGTCGACGGTGACCTGGTGGTGATCACCCATGGCCTGGTGTTGCGATCGCTGTTTGAACGGGTGCTTGATCGCAACGGCCACCTGCTTGAGCCGGGCATGGTGGTGCACAACACCGCAGTCACCATCGTCGAACGCGCGGCGCCCTGGCGCATTACTGATCTCGCCTGCATCGCCCATCTCGATGACGCTGCGCGCGCGGGTGGCGTCGCCTAGTCTCGCCGCCAGCGGCGGCTTTGCGCTCGTAATACCGGCCGTATTTACGCGCTGCGACGACGCAGAAAGCCGAAACCACCCAGCGCTGAACCGAACAGCCACACAGCGGCCGGCACCGGCACCGGTGCGGGCGACGCGAAGAAGCTGACTCTCAATTCGTTCTGCGGCTGCGCCAGTATCGACCCCGTACCGAACACCGACAGCGTCAACTTGCCATCGCCGAAGGACAGGCTGGTGAAATTGCCCGGCAACGTCGTTATGGTCGAGGAGAAATAGCCACCAGTGAATAAGCCCGGCGTGCTGGTGGTGACTGTCCGCGTCATCTCCTGCGCCAGAGATAACGGCGCACTGCCGTTGATAGCCGTATTGCCGCTGATCAGCGCCATGGCCTGACTATCATCGAATTCGTTGAAGACCAAATTGCCGAGAAAGCCGCTCACCGGCCCACTCAATTGCACACCGGCGTGGGCGGTAATAGTGAACGACGGCAGATCGAATTCCAGCACGTCGACATCGTCGTTGACCGCGATAAAAATAGATTGCGGTACGGACCAGGCAAAGCCGACCAGGCCATTGCCGCCGCTGAAGCTCACGCTCGGCGCACCGAAGGCGGTGGTAGCGTCGAAATCGAGCACGAAGCTGCCGTAGTCGATGGTCTGCGCCGACACCGACAGACTTGCCGCCAAGCCCATCACACCGAAAATTACGTTTTTGAGATTCACTGTTCTGCTCCCTGGCAGCTATGCCATAGCTAACGATTGATGAAACATTGCGCGACAAGCCGGGGCGTGTTCGCGTCATGGGGGGAGCTTAGAACGACGATGAACCGACGAGAGGAGACCGCTTCGCAGTTTTCTGTGCTGCGACAATGCTTGACGATTCGGCTCTGAATTGCGCTGGCTGTGACCGGTCGTGGTAAAGGCTTGCTCATGGCCGGCGCAAATCTGGCTTAGCCGCACAAGCCTTGCCAGCGATGGCACGCTGCGCTCACCCTATGGGCCCAGAACCGGCCGACAAGAGAGGATAGAACCCATGACTGACATCAATCGCCAATGGCTGCTGCGCGCACGACCGAGCGGACAGCTGCGCATGGAGGATTTCGAATATCGCGAATCGCCCCTACCGACCACGCCGCTGGGCGAAGGCGAGATGCGCGTGCGCAATATGGTGTTCCTGTGTGCGCCGACCATGCGCAACTGGATGGACCCGCCCGGCAACAGCTTCTATCCGTCGGTACCCCTGGGCCAGCCGATCATGGCGCCCGCCGTCGGGCGCGTGGTCGCATCGCGCAATCCGGCCTTCGCCATCGGTGACCGTGTCTTCGCGCTGTCGAGCTGGCAGGACTACGCCACGCTCGGCGGCACGACCGTGCGCCAACCGACCAAGCTGGTCGATGGCGTAAGCTTCATCGATGCCATGGGCCGCTATGGTCTGAACCCCATCACCGCCTATTTCGGTCTGCTCGACGTCGGCGCCGCCAAGTCTGGCGAAACCCTGGTGGTGTCCGGCGCGGCGGGCTCGACCGGCTCGACCGCTGCGCAGATCGGCAAGATCAAAGGCATGACCGTGATCGGCATCGCCGGCGGCGCAACGAAGTGTGCGTGGCTGAAAAACGACTGCGGTCTCGACGGCGTCATCGACTACAAGACCGAGAACGTCGAGCAACGACTCGCAGCGCTGTGCCCCACCGGCATCGACGTGTTCTATGACAATGTCGGCGGCGATATCCTACAGGCTGCGGTCAACAATATGGCAGCGCTGGGCCGCATCGTGCTGTGTGGTCAGATCTCCAGCTACGACAGCAACGCCCAGGCCGAAGGCCCGCGCAATATGATGCGGCTCATCTACGGCAGCATCCGCATGCAGGGCTTTCTGTGCGGCAGCTATGCGGCGCGCTTTAACGAAGCAGTCACCGACCTCGCGGCCTGGTCAGCAGCCGGCAAGATTGCCTATCGTGAAGATCTGCATAGCGGCTTTGACAAGTTGCCTACAGCCTTCGCCACCCTCTTCAGCGGTGCCAACCAGGGGACCTTGCTGGTGCAGATCGACGACGGCGCGACCGCCACGCGCTGAGTAGCGCGAGCGGCTTAAGCGATCATCTGGCTGCGGCTATGAATGCCGACCCGATCATGCGCATCGGAGCTGCCGACAGTCACCAGGGCGTGGCGTTACGGGCACTCTTCGCGCCCTACGGTCTGACTATGTGCTGGCTGGCCGACGAGGTCGCGATCCTTGGCAGCTACTGGGGCGAGTGCGAAGCGGGTCTGGTGCACGCGACGCTCTATGTGCGTGCCGACACGCCATTGCATTCAGCCCTGCACGAGGGCTGCCACTTCCTCTGTGCCGACCAGAGCCGCCGCGCGACCCTGCATACCGACGCCGGTGGCGACGACAGCGAAGAATGTGCAGTGTGCTATTTGTCCATTGTATTGGCGGCCCAAGTGCCGCAATTCGGCAGCGCCCGCATGCTGACGGACATGGATGCCTGGGGTTATTCATTTCGTCTCGGCAGCGCCGCGCGCTGGTTCCGCGAAGATGCCGAAGATGCGCGGGCATGGTTGCTGGCCCACGGCTTGCGGGTCGGCGTCGACCTACCGAG
>JANMJF010000789.1:0-1651 GCA_031371245.1 Pseudomonadota bacterium
ATATCCGCGCCTATATGAAAACACTGCAACGCATCGATCCGCCCGGCACGCAGTACTACTACAACACCGGCGATACTTTTCTGCTCAGCCTGATTCTGTCCACGGCCACCGGCAAGACCGTCGCCGACTATTGCGCAAAAAAAATCTGGGGCCCCTGCGGCATGGAGCAGGACGGGTACTTCATGCTCGAATCCGATGACGGCGACGAGATCACCGGCAGTTGTTGTGGTGCGTCGTTACGCGATTACGGCCGTTTTGGTCAGCTGATGTTGAACGATGGCGTGGCACCCGATGGCACGCGCGTATTGCCGGTCGGCTGGACACGCGAAGCCACTGCGCCCTCGGCGCCGAATTTTCACAAGGACATCGGCGCACGACCGCGCCTCGATACGTCATCCTTTACCGGCTACGGCTACCTATGGTGGGTGCATCACCCCGACAGCTTCATGGCGCTTGGCGCCTACGGCCAATGGATCCATGTCGAACCCAAGCAAGGCCTGGTGTTCGTGATGGTCGGCGCAATGCCCCGTGAAATATTCATGCGCCCGCAGGAGCCGGCGTCAAAAGAAAAAGGATCGCAGCATGGTGGCCCGCGGCGGTTCGCGTTTATTGAGGCGGTCAAGCGGGTGTTGGGGTGAGAGGAGCGAGGTGCTTCCCCTCACCCCGGCCCTTCCCCCACCGGGGGTGAGGGGCACTTGACTGATGTTCTCTCAGACCCGCACTGCATAGAACAGATTGGTCGCACTCTTGATATCCAAAGTCACCGCACTACTAAAGCCAGCTTGCTCGAACAAGGCCTTGGTGCGGGTCGGGCCTAAGCAGGCGCCGAGCCCGGCGCCGCCGTGGGCGAGGGACTGAGTCATGCAGTGAAAAACACTGAAGCCATAGAACACCGCCCCAAGGGGATTGATGTTCTCTTCGAGCAGGTCAGACACGCGCGGCTCGATCACTAACAGCACGCCATTCGGCTTGAGACGCGCACGCAGCCCGCGCAGCACCGCGAGCGGGTTGGGCAGGTCGTGCAGTACATCGCATAGCGTGATCAAATCGAAGGGCTGGGGATCGTCCAGCGCGTCGCTGGTGGTGGTCTCGAAACGCGCGGCGACACCCGCCGCAGTAGCCGCCGCCCGCGCTTCGGCTATCGAGGCCGCGTCGGGATCAACACCCAGGCAATCGGCGTCGGCAAACGCTTTTTTCAAAGCGAGCACGACGAAGCCGCGACCACAGCCGACATCCAATATGCGACCACCGGCGGTGAGCGCAGCGATGGTGTCGGGCAATTGCTTCAACCAGTAATCGACCAGGCGATGTTCGTAGTTGCCACGGTTCATGACGTCGATGGCGTGACGGCATTCCGGCGCATAGTCGGCGAAAGGCACGCCGCCGCCAGCACGAAAGGCTTGTGCCACGCGCGGTGCGACGGTCAGCAACGGCGGCAGCATGGCGAACATGCCGCCCATGAAATGATCGGTGCCATCGGAGCTCAATAGGAAGGCGTGTTCTTCGGGCAGGGTGTAGGTCTCGGCGGTGGCGTCGTAATCGAGATAGCTGGCAGCGACCATGCCTTTCAACCATTCCTCGACATAGCGCGCGTTCAGCCCACTGGTGGCCGTGACTTCGGTAAGACTCATCGCGCCGCCGCCACTCATGG
>JANMJF010000677.1:0-2281 GCA_031371245.1 Pseudomonadota bacterium
GGATTGACGATTTTCGTTTTAATCGAAAAGCTTGCGCCGGCGGGGCACTGGCTGGGGCGGGCCGCAGGCATTCTGCTCATCGGATGGGGTGCTGCTACTCTGTTTGCTGCCGGCTGACTGCGTGGGCCGTCGCGCCACACTCTTTCTGTAGTGCGTCCGCTGTTTTGCACCTTCGCGAGTTCGACGTCGGCCCAGTAGTAGTACTGGCTCGGCGCAGGGCCAAGGTCCATCGTCAGGCGAGGGCGATAGCCTCGACCTCCACCTTCAACCCGAAATGTAAGGGCCCCGTGGGTACCACTGCCCGGGCCGGTCTCACCGCTCCCGCCCACGCCTCATAGACCTGGTTGAACGCGGGCCAGTTATCTATGTCGTCCACATACACGCGCACCTGAACGAGGCGGCTGATGCTGCTCTCACAGGCCTGCAGCGCTGCCTCGACATTCGCCAGCGCCTGGCGAGCTTGCTCCTCGAAGGATCGCGCGACGAGTTTCTCTCCGGTCGCGGTGATCGGCAACTGCCCCGAAACGAAGACGAGGCCATTGGCCACTACCGCGTGGCTGTAGTGACCACCCGGCGCGGCAATCGTGTCCGGATTCACCATTCGTAGTTGTTCAGATTTCATGTTGTCACCATCCTGAAAAGCGGGGCCAGGTGCGCACCGAGCCATCGGCAAGCACCGCCTCATAACGCGGAAACTGCGCGCCGGTGGCGCATGCGTGATTCGGCAGGATGCGTAGTTGCGTACCGAGCGGAAATCGCTTCACGATGTCTGTATCGACGCTTTCACTTCGCGAAACGATGCCGTGCTCCTGGTTCGCGCTGCTCATCGTATAACCATTCATTGGCGATCCATCCTGGGAGCAGACCTGGCCGTATCCATAATCTTTCTGCTGGTGTTGTGTGCCGCGATCCCGACTCATCGCCATCCAGCCTGCATCTACGAGGGCCCAGCCCTTTTCGACCTGATGGCCGATCACGGTGGCGAGCACGCTAAGCGCGATGTCTTCAGGCGCACAAACGCCGACATTTGCCATCACGAGATCGAAGAAGACGTAGACCCCAGCCCGCACCTCGGTCACTCCTGGCAACGCCTGCGCTGAGAGTGCCGTGGGGGTCGACCCGACGCTCACAATGGGGCACGGCCATCCGCGCTCGCGTAGTCGCTCTGCGGCGCGTACACAGGCGAATCGCTCCTGCTCCGCGAGTAGCGTCAACGCGCTTGGTGTATTGAGGTCGTAGCTAGAACCGGCATGGGTGAGGACGCCCGTCAATTCGCTGCCGCCCTCGACCAGTGCGCGCGCAACCTCGATCAACTCGTGCGTTTCGGGTGCAATGCCGGACCGATGGCCGTCCGAATCGATCTCGATCAGGACTTTGAATCTGTGACCGTGCTCTTGACCAAATCGGCCGATGGCGGCAGCAATCTTGGCATTGTCCGTGATCAGCTTCAGTTGGCATCCACGCAGGCATAGCGCGAGTGCCTGCTCGAGCTTGGTCGGGATGATGCCAACTGCATACAGAATGTCTTTGAAGCCGGCCGCAAAAAATTCTTCGGCTTCCTTGAGGGTGGAGACGGTGATGCCGCGTGCGCCAGCCGCTTGCTGCATCCAAGCGATCTCCAGGCACTTCGTGGTTTTCACATGCGGCCGGAATTGCACGCCATGCGCATCGACGTGCGATTGCATGCGTGTGATGTTGCGTTCCAATTTGGAGACATCGACGACAGCGGCAGGGGTGGGCAGGTGTTCAACACGCATCGTTCAATCCAGATACTCGCCGCGCGCCTTCAGTGCCGGAACTTCGATCGTCAGGCCGCGCTGAATCAAGGATGAGAGGTTCGCAGGCGTGGCCTGGTCAGGGGCTGGCAAATCGACACCCACCGCCTCCATCTGCTTCCGCAGCTGCGGCTCGCTCATGGCGGAAGCGAGCGCATCCGTAAGCCGATGCATGACTGCAGCCGCCGTACCCTTGGGCGCGAACAAGCCGTTCCACGACCGTACGTTAGGGTTATACCCCATCGATGCCGCGGTGGGCACGTTCGGAAGTTGGGGGAGTGCGCGGTCCGAAAGGACTGCAATAGCTTTGATTTTCCCCCCCGCGACCAGAGCCAATGCCCGCACTTCCGTACGAGGCTTTCGAAACGTCTAGCCAGGAAACGAACTCCCCTAGCGTAGACGCTGGCAAGTTGGACCGGGCCACCAGAATCATGGGAGCGCTGCCTCGTGGGTTGCGCATTCCATTGCGGAGAACGAACGTTGGCTATGTGCAAGTCCTGGTTACC
>JANMJF010000682.1:0-7653 GCA_031371245.1 Pseudomonadota bacterium
GCCGGGACCGTTCGACACCGACATGATGCGACCGATGGTCGACAAGATGGGCTTGCACGGCGTCACTGCCAATGTGCCGATGGCACGCATGGGCGATGGCAAGGATGCGGCCGGTGTGGCGATTTTTCTCGCCGCGCGCGCGTCGGCCTATGTGACGGGTACGGTTTTGCCGGTGGATGGGGGATTGTTTGGCGCGTCCTGAGCGCGTTTCGTCTTTTGCCTGTGGGTCCGAATTCTGTCGGACATTCAACGGCGCGCCACGGGGACAGGCTCTGGAAGGAATGCCCGACTTACGTCGGACCCACATAGGAAGGGAAGCCTCTAGCGCTGATCCTCAAGCACCATTGCCGCACCCTTCTCCGCAATCATCGTCACCGGCGCATTGGTATTGCCGGACGTGATGCGCGGCATGATCGACGCATCGATCACGCGCAGTCTTGCGATGCCGCGCAAGCGCAGGCGCTCATCGACCACCGCCAACGGGTCGCAGCCCATGCGGCAGGTGCCGACCGGATGAAAGATGGTGGTGCCGAGATCGCCCGCCGCACCACGCAGCTCTTCTTCCGTCTCATAACCTGGACCTGGCCGGAATTCTTCGGGCGCGAAAGGCGCCAGCGCTGCTGCCTGCATGATGCGACGGGTGAAACGCATGGCGTCGACTGCGACGCGGATATCGTCTTCGGCCGACAGGTAATTGAGCGCGATGCTCGGCGCCTGCGCCGGGTCACGCGAGACGATGCGCACGCTGCCACGGCTGGCCGGTCGCAGATTGCATACCGAGGGCGTGATGGCTGGAAAGTTGTGCAGGGGCGCACCGAATTTGTCCAAGCTCAGCGGCTGCACATGCCATTCGATATTGGGGACGTCGCGCGATGGATCGCTACGGGCGAAAGCACCGAGCTGGCTGGGCGGCATGGTCAGTGGCCCGCGCCGGCGCAGCAGGTAATCGAGACCCATGGCCATGCGCCCGAACACCGAGTTGGCGCGCTCATTCAAGGTGCGGGTATTACGCACCTTGTACATCATGCGGATCTGCAGATGGTCGTGCAGATCGGCGCCGACCGCCGCCATCTCGTGCACCACCGGGATGGCGTAGCGTTGTAAAAGATCGGCCGGCCCGATGCCTGACAGTTGCAGGATTTGCGGCGAGCCGATGGCACCGGCTGTGAGTATCACTTCGCGCCGCGCGCGCGCGCTGGTTTCGCCAGTGCTCGGACTGCGAAAGCGCACACCGCGAGCCTGCTTCGCGCCATCGTGCTGGTCGATGTTCAAGCCCGTGACATGGGCATGGGTGATGACGGTCAGATTCGCGCGATGTTTGATCGGATGCAGAAAGGCCCGGGCGTTGCTCCAGCGCACGCCGCGTCGCTGATTCATCTGGAAATAGGCGCAACCATCGTTATCGCCGCGATTGAATTCAGCGATGGCGGGGATGCCACACTGCGCAGCGGCAGCACGCCAGGCGTCGAGGATCTCCCAGCTCACACGTCGTTCTTCGACCCGCAGTTCGCCGCTCGCACCATGGAATTCATCGGCGCCGTGCACATAGTTCTCGCTGCGCTTGAACCACGGCAGGACCTCAGCCCACGACCAGCCGGCTAAACCCAGCGCTGCCCAGTGATCGTAATCGGCGGCCTGACCGCGCATGTAGATCATGGCATTGATCGAGGAAGAGCCTCCCACTACACGGCCGCGTGCATAGCCCAGGCTGCGACCATTCAGACCGGGGTCGGCGGTGGTTTGATAACACCAGTCGGTACGCGGGTTGCCGATGGTGTAGAGATAACCGACCGGGATGTGGATCCAGAAATAATTATCCGGCCCGCCGGCTTCCAGCAGCAGGACACGGTTGTTGGGATCGGCCGACAAGCGGTTGGCCAGCAGACAGCCGGCCGAGCCGGCACCGGTGATGATGTAGTCGTAGTCTTGCAAGGGTATCAGGCAGGCGCCGGGGCCGGCCCGACGCCATCGGCCATCCCATTCTTATTCCGGAAGAGTGTCGCCGGAGCCACCGAATTCCTTCGGCAGATCTTTAAATTTCGGCAGACCGTCTTTGATGGCGATCATCTTCTCGCCATAAAACACGTGCAGAGCAGGCTTGAAATCGAGCGTCGGCAGCACCGCCGCGAACACGTCGGCCATGGCCATGCCCGGATGATCGTTCATGACATGGCCACCACACTTGGTGCACCACTTGCGATGGCTGTTGTCGGTCTTGGCGAAGGTGCCGATCAGCTCGGCGCCGGCGGTGATCTTGACCACGTCTTTCGGCCACAGCGCGAAACTGTTGACCGGGCCGGCCGACCAGAGGCGGCAGGATTCGCAATGGCAGATGCCCATCGCGGCGGGCTCGCCGCTGACTTCGAATTTCACGGCGCCGCAAAAGCAGCTGCCCTGGTGTGTATCACTCATGCTTGACTCCCTTGTGTGGGGAAGGTGGCCTATGCCCGCCTTCCGATTGATGTTTAGGATCCTGGCGGAAATAATCTTTGCATTCGGCTGCCCGTCAGCGCAACCAGCCCTTCTTCCAGAAATAGATCATGGGTGCCGCCACCGAGGCGGTCATCAAACCCAGCGCAAAGGGATAACCCCAGCTTTGGCTGAGTTCCGGCATGTACTGGAAGTTCATACCGTAGATGCTCGCAATCAAAGTCGGTGGCAGCAAGGCCACGCTGACGACCGAGAATATTTTGATGATCTTGTTCTGGTTAATGTTGATGAAGCCGACTGTCGCATCCATCAGGAAGTTGATCTTGTCGAACAGGTAGGCAGTGTGAGAATCGAGCGAGTCGATGTCGCGCAGCAACTGGCGCGAGGCTTCGACCTGTTCGGGATTCAACATGCGGCCGCGCAGCAGGAAGCTGACTGCGCGGCGGGTGTCCATGACGTTGCGGCGAATGCGCCCGTTTAAATCCTCTTCGTGGGCGATGGCGGCCAGCACTTTGCCGGCCTCTTGGTCGCTGACATCGGTCGTCAACACGCTGGCGCTGTGCTGCTCCAGGTTGTCGTAAATGCCCTCGAGGGCATCGGCCGAATATTCGACGTCGAAATCGTATAAACGCAGCAGCACGTCCTTGTCGTCGCTGATCAGGGCGGGGATGCGCCGCGCGCGCGCGCAGCCGTAACAGGCGGAACACCGGCAGATCTTCGTCGTGCACCGAGAACAGCACCTGGTTGTAGAGAATGAAGGCGACCCGCACGTTGCGTGGCATGTCATCGTCGTCGATGAGAAAGTCGGAGCGGATGTGTAGTTCGCCGTTGTCTTCCTCGTAGAAGCGCGCCGACTCCTCGATGTCCTCGTCGGCGACGTCGTCGGGGATAGTCAGACCGAAGCGGCTGGTGATCCAGGCCTTTTCGGCATCGGTTGGCGCTTCGAGGTCGACCCAGATTGGGCCGGTCGGGCCGATCTCCACCTGCTCAAGCGGACCCTGCACCAGGCCGCCCTTGAGGCGGCCGTTCTCGAGTGCAAAAACATTCAGCATAGTCGGCTCCAGGGCCTGGGGTTGGCAGGCGGCGTTGCGCACGCCGCCGCCCAAAGCGCTGGATCAGGACACGCCACTGGCGAGCAGGTGGTCCAGATACATGTTGGAAAGCTTCTCCTGCACGGTGTTCTGACGCAGGCGCGCGCGCAGATTGGGGAAATCCACCGCATCCAGCGGCTGATCCTGGTTGTAGCAGGAATACACGAAGCTCTCCTCACCGGTAACGGGATCGATGTGCTTGCACAGACATTGTGCACACACGCCCTTCATCATGCATTGCATCGGCGAGTTGATCGAACCGATCGCGACATGGTCTGGCTTCAAGTAGGGCGCCAGCACTTCGTGACGCGTGCGCTTGACCGCCGCCATCATCAGGTCAGAGCCGATCACGATGATCTCGTCCATGCTATTGAGCGGTAGCGTTACTTCGCCGAGCTTGCCATCGGCATAAGCAATCATGGCTTGCACGACATTGCCGACAAAACTCTTGTCTTGGGGACGGCGGGGGCTGATGGCCGTGACGTCCGGCCCCGGATCGACTGCCCACACGACGATGTCGGCGGCGGCTTCGATGTCATCCAGCTTGAATACGTCCTGGGGCCTCTTGTAACCCGCGAAGTACAGCACCTTATTGCCCGCCGCGCGCATGGCCTTGCCTATCGAGAACAACACGGCGTTGCCGAGACCACCGCCGACCATCAGCACCATGCTGTTGCGCGGAATATGGGTCGGCGTGCCGGTCACACCCATCACTACCAGCGGGTCGCCCGGCCGGAAGCGCTGTAGCAGACGCGAAGACGTGCCCATTTCCAGCGCGATGAGCGAAACCAAGCCCTGGTTCTTGTCGACCCAGGCGCCGGTCAGCGCCAAGCCTTCCGGCGCAAGTACGGTGCCATCCACACGCGGCGCAAAGGCTTCTGGATTCTGCACGCGATAGAACTGACCGGGCTCGAACTTGGCCGCTGCGGCCGGCGCATGGGCGATGACCTCGATGATGGTCGGGGTCAGGCGGTTGACCGCCACCACGGTCGCGATGAAGGCCTCATCGAGACGCGCAACGAAGTGCCGCAAATCCACTTCACGCAGCGGCTGGTCATCGGCTTTGAGGGCCGCGATGTGATCTTTGAACAGCTCGACGATGTAGGGATAACCGTCCTTGGCGCTGGCCATGGCCTTCACTACGTTGCCAGCGTAAACCGGATGGTTGTCGCCATAGAAGGTCACGAAACGGCCATCACGCTCGTAAGACGTGAAGGGCGAGGGCAGCCCAAGTTTAGGGATCAGCGAACCCTCGGCAGCGGTGAGCTTGCCGTCGACTGGTTCGTAGCGACGGAAGAACTTGCCGTCCAGATCGAAAGTGCCGGGATGCTCCTGCTCGTAAATGATATTGGGCGAGGTGCCCGCCGCCACGAACAAGGCCTTCAACGGCAGTTCAAGTTCGCTCTCGCCCTTGCCGCGCGAAAAGCGCACCGACTTCAGTGCGCCGAACTCATCGGCAAACGCTTCTTCCGGGTTCATGCCGGTGGCGATGTAGATACCTTCCTGCAATGCCTCGTTTACTTCCTCGTGGTTCTGACGATAGGCCGGCGAGTCGTTCAAGCTCTTGCGATAGAACAAGGTCACGCCGCCCCATTGTTTGACCAGCGGTGCGAAGTCCGGCTGTTCGCCGGCCGTGACTGCGCGGTTGCGTTCGGCGCGCACCGCCTGACCATGGGCGAGGAATTCATCAAGGATGCCGAGCTCTTCGGGGTCGTACTTGGCACGCACGGTGTCGACGCCTAGGTCGGTGCATAGGCTCTCGTAGCGATGCAGGGTCTTCTCGACCTGTCGCGGGTAGTAAGCCATGACCTCGGTCGCGGTATCGACGGCGGTCAGACCACCGCCGATCACACCGGCCGGCAGGCGCACTTGCAGATTGGCGAGTGAACTGTGCTTGGCCGCACCGGTCAGCTGCAGGCCCATGAGAAAGTCAGACGCCTTGCGAATGCCGCGGATCAGGTTGTTCTTCAGGCCGATGATGGACGGCTTGCCGGCGCCGGTGGCGAGAGCGACGTGGTCGAAGCCAAAGTTCCACGCATCGTCCAGATTTAAGCTGCCGCCGAAACGCACGCCACCATAGGCGCGGAAAGTACGCCGCCGCAGCAGGGTCAGATAGATGACCTTGAGGAAGTTCTTGTCCCAACGCACGGTGATGCCGTATTCGGCGACACCACCGAAACCGTTATTGATGCGCTTGTCGAGATCTTCATAGAGCGTGGCGAAGTCGCGCACCGGCTCGGGTGGCGCGGTCGCGCTACCAGTCAGATAAGCCGGCAACGGCTCGACCTTGAGCGCGTCGATGCCAACCACCGCGAAGCCTTCCTGCAACAGGTAGTGGGCGAGGGTATAGCCGGCCGGGCCTAAGCCCACCACCATGACCTTCTTGCCATTGTAGGGCTGCAAATGCGGACGCTTGACGTTGAGCGGGTTCCAGCGTGTCAGCAGTGCATAGATCTCGAAACCCCACGGCAGGTTCAAGACGTCGGTCAGGACATTGGTTTCGATCTGCGGAATATTGACCGGCTCGGTCTTCTGGTAGATGCAACCCTTCATGCAGTCGTTGCAGATCCGGTGGCCGGTGCCGGGGCACATCGGGTTGTCGATCACGATCAGCGCGAGCGCGCCGATGTTGTCGCCCTGGCGTTTGACCACATGCATCTCTGAGATTTTCTCGCTGAGTGGGCAGCCGGTGACGGGCACGCCCAGCGCATTGGTCTTGAAGCCGCCTTCTTTTTTGTTCGGCATGCCCTTCGAGCAGGTGTCGTTGTCGCGGTCGTGGCAGTAGATGCAGTGATCTACTTCGTACAATACGCGGCGCTGACCGTAGCGCAGATCGGTCAGCGCGAAGCCGTCACGGCGACGGCGATGCTGGTCGTCGGCGGCCCACGCCTTATAACCACCGCGATCGAATTCTGGATGGTGAACCAGATGCTGCACATCGGTCTTGGCCGGTTGCTTGAACGAGACCCAGGCGTTACTGGCGGCGGCATGGAAGTTGTCGTCGGTCCGCACCACCAGGCACCACTGTTCCAGCGCCGCGCGCGCGCTGTCGATGAGCGCGGCATCACCATCGAGTGATGACCACGGCGCGTGCGTGCGTAAGCCGGCGAGGAAGGTTTTGCTCGCCACGTCCGCGCTGAGCAGGCCGGCGGCGCGGGCGATCAGGTATTCCTCGTCATGCACCAGGCGGGCACCATCGCGAGCAGCGTTGCGCAGCGCCACGACGGCAGCGCGCAACGCATTACGATCGAAACTCGCGATATCGACACCTTTGTATTTCTTGGCCAGCGGTTCGATGAACTTATTGCGAAAGCCGAGCACGGTCTCGTCTTCGTCGCGAATCATCGCCCCTTGCGCATCCCAGGCCGCCTCGATGCGGAATAAGCGCGCGAGGAAGGCACCAAGATGGGGGGCGGCGTCGGTCAGTACGAAGGAATGTTCTTCCGGCGTCATACCTTGGCCCTGACTGGCGCGATAGGCGGCGAGGCGGGCGCCGATGCTGGCGTCACGCGCGGTCAGGTAGGCATCGAAAGTCGCCGTCAGGCGCGCCAGAGCCTGGGGCTCGTAGAGATCGGGGTAGGTGAAGCCGGCAATGCCGAGGGTCAGGGTGGCCGAGTCCAGGCCGTGGGTCATGTCATTCATTACGCAGGGCGCCTGCTGGTTTAAATGTTGGGGTGTAAAATTCCGCACAGTACGGCAGCGTATGGGGCAGCGCAATCATCGGCAGTCGCCGACAGATTGGCGCACGGGTGCCTTGGCGCGGGGCACTATTGTAGGTGCGAAACGGGCTGCGCGCAGCGTCGGCCAGGTCAGGAGAATGCCATACGCACCAGTTCGTGCCGAAAGATTCACCGGGCATGCAGACTCTTTCCCCAGCGCCTCGCCTGTGGGTCCGAATTCATTCAGACATTCCTGCCAGAGCCTATCTCGAAGTCGCGCCTTTGAAATTACGCAAGAATTAGGACCCACAGGCGAGGCGAGCCCGCCGCGTAGGGATAAATCACCAGGGTCCGCACTTCGATGCTCTCGCGCGGCCGGGTGCCGGCCGGTGCCGCCGGATTCCTGAAGCCGGTGTGGGGTGTATAGCAGGCGCGGCCGTCTTCCGACGAATCCCAGTTCTTGAGCAACAGCA
>JANMJF010000699.1:0-6137 GCA_031371245.1 Pseudomonadota bacterium
CGGCACGCGCTCGAGGTTTTCCATCAGATAGCCACCCGATTTCATCATGGCCTCGCGCTGCTGCTGGCGCGGATCATCGGCCGCGTACTCACGCATCATGGTGACACCGGTCCGCGACAAGCCGGTCTTGCCCTCGACATAGTCGCTCGCCGCCTGACGATAGAAATCAGCGAGGGCGCGGCGTTTGGCCGTATCGGTCACGATCATGAAACGCCAGGTCTGGGTATTGGCACCAGTCGGTGCCTGCAACGCGATGCGCAAGGCGTCTTTGATAAGCGCAGCCGGCACGGCGCGCTCGAAATCGAGCCGCAGGCGCACGCTGCGGGTGGTGGTCAGCACGTGATCGACACTGGCCAGATCGAACGCCCGTATGGAATCGCTGCTCATCGGTTAGTCTCCTGGTCGAATGGTGGGCTGTCTGTCGCGCGCTCAGGTTTGCCAGGTCGCCTCGCTCATATGCTCCCACAGCTGAATCATGTTGCCGTCGTTGTCATAGAACAAAAAGGAACGGCCTATCGAGGCGCAGGTCCACACGTAATCGGTCTGGGTGCGATAGCCCGCTGCCCGCACTTTTTCGAACCAGCCGTCGATGTCGTCGACCATCAGGCCCAGTTCGTGGATGCCAGTGTGGCCGTAGCGCAGATTCTCTGGCGGAGTCTTCTGGATCAGCGGCATCTCACACTGCTGCAATTCAATCAAGGCGCCTTCGTCGGAGGCCAACAGCACCATCTTAGAGCGAGCATTGTCGACCTTGAAGATGTCATAGAGCAGCTTGGGATACATAAAGGTCTTGGGGCCGGCGACCGGGCCGTCCGGAATGATGGTGTCGACGACCACCTTGAAACCCATGACGTCGCGCCACAGGTGGGTCGCCGCGTTGATGTCGGTAACGAATATCGCCATATGATGAAAGCGCATTGCGGTCTCCTGGAGCGTGTAAGGATGGGTTCGACGCTGCGGGCAGGGTGGTTTTCAGCCCACTTCATTCTCGATGCTAGGCCGGCGCGCGCGCAACGCGCAATCGAGGCGATAGCCGAGGCCTGGCCGCCTATTTGGCGCCACATCGGCTCAGCCACTTCTGATCCGGTCCGCCAGCCGCGATAATGGCAACCGTCGCCGCCCGCCAACCCCTAGCCCCACCCTCGCGAGGGCACGACAGTTTCACTTTGGAGAGTATCGTTTGAACCGTAGATCGTTTCTCACAGCCTTGACCGCCGCCGCAGCCAGCGGCGTCTTGCCCATCGCCAGCCGCGCCGCACTCAGCACGCCCTTCACCTTTGAGCTCGAGCCGCCGATGACCGAGCGCGCTGAGTTCGTCGAATGGATGGTAAACAACCGCGGCGAAGCTCGCGCCTTTCTCGGCCAGCGCTGGGATCGCCTGCAGACCATGCTCGAACACCAGGACGTATGGGACGACGCTATCAAGCGTGCCTTCCTGCTGACGCCGCGCGAGGAGTTCGTACTCAAGGTCAATCGCTCTCACGCCTACGACCATAATTTTCTCGACATTGGTTATGGCGTGACGATTTCCGGCCCGCATCTGGTCGGTCGCATGACCAACAGCCTGGATATCAAGCGCGGCGACAAGGTACTTGAGGTCGGCACTGGCTCGGGCTATCAGTCGTCTTTCCTCGCGCACCTGACCGACAAGTGTTATTCAATCGAAATCATCAAGCCGCTGGCCGCACGCACGCGCGGTGTTTACGACGACTTGATCGCGCGCGGCTACAGCGAATTCCAGAACATCACCACCCGCAATGCCGATGGCTATTACGGCTGGGAAGAGTTTGCCCCCTTTGACAAGATCATCGTCACTTGCGGCATCGACCACGTGCCGCCGCCGCTGCTGAAACAGTTGCAGCCGAACGGCGTGATGCTGGTGCCGATCGGCCCACCGGGCGCGCAACGTGTGCTGAAAATCATCAAGGACGTCGAGTCCGACGGCAGCACCCGCATCGCGCGCACCGACATCTACAACGGTCGTATCGTGCCCTTCGTGCCGTTCAAAAAAATGGACGGCGACAGGATCTCCGGCACCCACAACACCTGAGCGCGTGCTGCGCAGTGACCGCCGCGCTTGGCGGCCGTCATCGTGCCGGATCTGCGCCGGCGACAGCAGGAAAGCTATGCAAAATGCGCGCGAACTGAATTGCGGGGTACGGTTGTACGTCGCGGTCGGCTTGCTGGCCGGCGCTGTCATTGCATTGCAGATCGCGGTCATGCGCATTTTCGCGGCCGGCAACTGGGCGCACTTCGGCTCTTTCATCGTCAGCATCGCAATGCTCGGCGTCGGCATGTCGAGCACGGTCATGTGCATACGCCAGCCGTGGTTCGAACGCCATTGGCGCGGCGTCGCCAGTGGCGCGTTATTGGCCTTCGGACCGGTCGCGGTGGGCGCCAACCTGCTCGCCCAGCAGCTGCCCTTCAATGCCATCTTCCTGCTTGCCGACAGCACGCAGAAGTGGCGACTGGCCGGCAACTTCGTGCTGTATCTGCTGCCTTTCTTCACCGGCAGTCTGTTTCTCGGCACGGTATTCCTGAAAACACGCCAGCAGTTCGCACGCGTCTATTTCGCCGACCTCACGGGTTGCGGCCTGTGTGGGCTGGCAACACTAGCCGGCATGTGGCTGTACGCGCCGGATCATTTGATGCTGATTCCGCTCATGCTGTGGCTGGCGGCCGGTATCGCGTGGGCCGCGACCTTGTCCAGCCCGCGCCTGCTGGTCGGACTCGCCATCAGCGGCTGCATCGCGCTGTCGGGTCAGACCTGGTTAGCTGATCGTTTCGAGCTCACGCGCCTGGCAGTGTCGGAATACAAAGGCGTGTCCTATGCCCAGCGCTTTCCCGACGCGCGTCGCATCTATGACCGCGCCACGCCCTTCGGTCACATCGAAGTCTATGCAAGCGCCTATCTGCATTTTGCCCCCGGCTTGTCGGACAACGCCGCGCTCAACCTGCCCGAGATGCCGGACAACGCCTATCTTGGTCTCTACATCGACGGCGACGGTCCGATTGGCATCATTCGCGACCTACCTGCCGCGCAAACCGCCTACTTCGATTATTTGCCGACCGCCCTGCCGTTTGCGTTGAAGAAGGATGCGGATGTCTTCGTGGTGCAGTTCGGCGGCGGTCTATCGACGGCCAGCGCATTGCGCAAGGAGGCCCGCTCGGTGACTGTCGCTGATAACAATCCGGCGGTGCTGAACGCCTTCCGTAGCGACCCGGCCCTACGGCAATTCACTGGCGACATCCTTGCCAAGCCGCGCGTGAAAGTAGTCGCTCAAGATGGCCGCATCTTTCTTGCCCATACCGAGCAGCGTTATGACGTGGTCGATCTGAGCCTGGCCGATTCCGCTGGCCTGTCCAACCCCGGTGGCTTCGCCATCGCTGAGAAATACAACTACACCAGCGAAGCGATGCAGACCTATATGCGCGCTTTGAAAACCGGTGGCATCCTCGCTGTCACGCTATGGAACAAGGAAGAACCGCCCAAGTCAGTCCTGCGTCTGTATGCCACCCTGGTCGCGGCGGCGCGGGAAATGGGCGAGGCCGATATCGCGCGCTGCTTCTATGTGGTGTCGAACTACCTCTCCACTGCCACCGTGTTATATCAGCGTGGCGGCTTCAGCGATGCGCAAGTGACGACACTCAAGGCCCGCGCACGGGCGCTGTCCTTCGACGAGATCCAGGCGCCCGGCAAACAAGGCGATATTGATGGCGCGGACAGCGTCATGGCCGCCTACCGCGCGCAGATTTTTGGCCGCTTGCCCGCCTCGCGCGATGCCACTGTGCCCGACCCCGGTGGCGACGACGAACTCGGCGCTGAGACTGGCGCGGCGCCCGCCGTGATGCCCTCGGTCACGCTGGCACAAGCCGCCTGGCAGGCGCTGCTCGCCGACCAGTGGCCACGCTTTGCCGCTGCTTATGTTTACGATCTGCACCCGCTCACCAATCAACGTCCCTATTTCGCCGCCTATCTACGCCCGGCTGATCTACCCAGGGTATTGGACCGGCTCGATCTATTGCAGGACGAATGGGGTTATCTGCTGGTGTGGGCGACCCTCATCATCGCCTGCTGTGCCGGCGCGATCCTGATTGCGCTGCCGGCAGTATTCGGCTGGCGTGGCCTGCTCGCGCGCTGCCCGGGCAAGGCCGGCACGCTGCTCTACTTCGCTTGCTTGGGTGCCGCGTACATCATGGTCGAGGTGGTCTTGATCAGCCATTTCATTCTTGCGCTCAGCAACGCGACGGTGTCGGCGACAGTGCTGATCACCGGCATGCTGGTGTTTTCCGGTTTCGGCAGTCTGTGCGCAGAGCGCTATCTGAATTCGGCGCGGCGCGTGATGCCGTTTGTCTTCATGGCCATCGCCGCGCTGTTGATCGGTTACGGCCTCGCCATTGATCGCGCGTTGGACTTTGTCGGCAGCCTGCCCTATGGATGGCGTTTGCCGTGTTGCTTCGCCTTGATCCTGCCGCCGGCGTTTCTGATGGGTATGCCGATGCCGACCGGCATGACCTGGCTGGCGCGTCTGGGCAAGGAGCAGATGTTTCTGTGGGCGTGGGGCGTGAACGGTTGCATGTCGGTGATCGGTGCCGCCATGGTGCCGCTGCTGGCGACCTCCTTCGGCTTAAGTTCGGCCTTGATCCTGGCTGGTCTGCTTTATCTGCTGGCGCTGCCGGCCTTTTACGCACTGCTGCGACCCATGACGCCGGTCGCGGCTGGCTGAAACTGATGCCGCTCCATGCTTGGTGCGACACCGACGGCGGCGCAAGCCGATGACTCGGCAGCACGATGTGATTGCGCTCGAAACTTTCGCCGCCAGCCCCTTTCCTTTGCGGCGCGACCGTGGTGCGGGTGGTCGCCCTTTCTTCGATGTGCGCGACGGCGCACGGCGCGGCCGCACCACCCGCCACGGCGAAGTGTGCTGGGAGGATGAAACCTACGCAGAGGCACGCGTACTGCTCGCCATCCCGTCGAACTTCGATGCGGCGCGCCCTGCCACCCTGGTGCTCTACCTGCATGGCAATCGCGCGCGCCTGGAACGCGATGTGATCAAGCGCCAGCAGTTGCTGCGGCAAGTGCGCGAGGCCGATATCAACGCGGTGCTCGTCGCGCCGCAGTTCGCGCTCGATGCTGCGGATTCCAGTGCCGGACGTTTCGCCGTGCGCGGCGTGTTCCACGCCTTTCTCGACGAAGCAACCCGTGGCCTCGAACGCCTGGAGCTAATGCGTAATGGACAACACCCGCAGCCCAGTCTGTTGCAACACGCCAGCGTGATCATGGTCGCCTATAGCGGCGGCTATTGCCCGGCGGCGGCCGCGCTCACGGTGGGCCGCGCCCATCAGCGTGTGCGTGGCGTGGTCCTGCTCGATGCGCTCTACGATCACGAAGCGCTATTTGCAGACTGGTTGGCCCGGCGCCAGCGTTTCGCCTTTCTGGTCAGCGCCTATACCCACAGTACGCGGACATGCAATGTGCGTTTGCGCGCGTTGTTGGCGCAACAAGGCCAGCCTTATTCGCTCGGTTTGCCGACACGGCTCGCGGCGGGCACCGCCTGTCTGGTGCCGCTCGATGGCGCGGTCGAACACGCCGATGTCGTCATCCGCGCGTGGTGCGACGACCCCGTCACCGATATCCTGCGTCGCGCCGGGCCGACCTCGGACGCGAGTGCAACGACCACCCGAATGCGGCGGTGACGTACCTCGCTAGCGCGGTACAATCGTCATCCATTGCCACGCCTGCAACGCGTAGCTGCATCGACTTCCTGGGGAGGAGGATTCATGACATACCAGTCCACGCGCCAGCGCGTAACGGCCGCTGCGCGCGCCGCCCTATTCGGTTTAATGAGCTTGTGCGCAGCCGGCGCATTGGCAGCCGACAAGGGCGGCGCCGCACCGCCCCCCTTTAGCGTCGGCGGCGAATGGGGCAGCTATAACAAGTCCCTCGACGGCCAGCGCTATTCCATGTTGCGCCAGATCAATACCGGCAATGTCGCCGAACTCGCTGAAGTGTGCCGCATCCGCATCGAGGATCATGGTTCCTTCCAGGCCGGCCTCATTGTGATCGGTGACGTCATGTACGCGACGACGATTACCGACACCATCGCTCTCGATCCGGCCACCTGCGCAGTCAAGTG
>JANMJF010000723.1:0-18146 GCA_031371245.1 Pseudomonadota bacterium
CTTTAAATAAACATAGTTTGGGTGAGTGCGTTCGTGCGGTTGCCGAAGTGACACAACAGGTAACCTGTTGCAATCGATATTAAGCGCTCAAAACTAAAGAACATAGCGATCCGCCCGCCGCTGTGGCGGTTTTGATCGCGATTGTCGAGGTGCGCGCGTTGGCGGTGTCGGCCAGCGTATGAGATCAGTTGGCGAGCGCGGTCTTGATGAGCTGATTGACCAGCGCAGGATTAGCTCTGCCGCCCGTTTTTTTCATTACCTGGCCGACCAGGAAGCCGAGAACTTTGTCTTTGCCGGCGCGCAATTGCGCGACCTGGTCTGAATTACTTTCGAGAATCTCTCGCACCGCTACCTCGATCAGGTGAGTATCGGAGACTTGCCGCATGCCTTGTGCTTCGATGATTTCGTCGGCGTCGCGCCGCGAACTCCACATGGTCTGAAAGACCTGCTTGCCGAGCTTGCCGGACAGTGTGCCGTCGACGATGCGCATCACCAGCTGCCCGATCTGCATGGGCGTGATTGGACAGGCTTCAATAACGAGGTTGTCACGGTGCAGTGCTGCGAACAACTCACCCATGATCCAGTTCGCGATCTGTTTGGCGATGTGCGGATGCGCCGCGATCGCATGCTCGAAATAAGCGGCGACATCGGGATCGTTGGCGAGCACGGTGGCATCTTCGCGCGACAGTTGGTGGCTTATCACGAAGCGCGCGATTTTCTCACGCGGCAGCTCGGGCAAGGCGGCGCGAATCGCCTCGACATACGCAGACGTAACTTCGACCGGTAGCAGATCTGGATCGGGAAAATAACGATAGTCATGGGCGTCTTCCTTGCTGCGCAGTGGCCGAGTCTCATCCTTGTTCGGGTCGTAAAGACGTGTCTCTTGCACCACCCGACCGCCGTTCTCGATCAGTTCGATCTGTCGGGCTACTTCGAATTCAATGGCGCGTTCGATGAAGCGGAAGGAGTTCAGATTCTTGATCTCGGCGCGGGTGCCGAACTGTTCCGCGCCGCATGGTCGCACCGACACATTGGCATCACAGCGGAAAGAGCCTTCCTGCATATTGCCATCACATATGCCGAGGTAGCGCACCAGACGATGAATTTCGCGCATATAGGCCGCCGCCTCAGCAGCGCTGCGCAAGTCGGGTTCGGAGACTATTTCAAGCAGAGGTGTGCCGGCGCGATTGAGGTCGATGCCGCTCGCGCCGTGGAAATCTTCGTGCAGTGATTTGCCAGCGTCTTCTTCGAGATGGGCGCGTGTGATGCGTATGGTTTTGATGACGCCGTCGACTTCGATGTCGAGCTTGCCGAGTGCCACGATGGGTGCTTCGTACTGACTGATCTGATAACCCTTGGGCAGGTCGGGATAGAAATAATTCTTGCGCGCGAACACCGAGCGCGCCGAGATACTGGCGTCGACCGCAAGGCCGAAGCGCACCGCCATGGCGATGGCCTGTTCGTTGATGACGGGTAACACACCGGGCAGGCCGAGATCGATGGCACAGGCCTGGGTATTGGGTTGTGCGCCATAGGCGGTCGAGGCGCCGGAAAATATTTTGCTCTTGGTGGTGAGCTGGGCGTGGATTTCCAGCCCGATGACAGTTTCCCATTGCATGGGGGTTTCCTCAGTTGAAGCCGGCGGGCGTGCGCAGATGCCAGTCACTCTCAAGTTGATAGCGATGGGCCAGCCCCAACAGGCGCGCTTCGTCGAAATGATTGGCGGTCAGCTGCATGCCGACCGGCAGACCGTCGACGAAACCAGCCGGTATCGACACGCTGGGTAGCCCGGCGAGATTGGCGGCGGTGGTGTAGATGTCACCGAGATACATCGTCACCGGATCTTTAGCGTGTGCGCCGCTGTGATAGGCGACGGTCGGTGTGGTCGGGCCGACGATGACATCCACGCTTTCGAAGGCCGTAGTGAAATCGTCGCGTAGCAGGCGACGAATCTGTTGCGCCTTGCGGTAGTAGGCATCGTAATAGCCCGACGACAGCACGTAGGTACCGATCAGAATGCGTCGTTTGACTTCGGCGCCAAAACCTTCACCGCGTGATCGGCAGTAGAGATCGTTCAAGTCGAGCGGGTTCGCGCAGCGATAGCCGAAGCGCGCGCCGTCGTAGCGCGACAAATTGGACGAGCACTCGGCTGGCGCGATGACGTAATAGGCGGGGATCGCCAGTGCCACGTGCGGCAATGATATGTTCCGCACGCTCGCGCCGCGCGCTTCCAGTTCCTTGACCGCTTGTTCGACACAAGCACGGACTCCGGCATCGAGCTGCTGATCGAAGTATTGGTGTGGCAAACCAATGCGCAGACCCGCTGGCGGTGTATCGAGCAGACGGGTGAAATCTTCGTCGGGCCGCTCGATGGAGGTTGAGTCACGCGGGTCGAAGCCGGCCAGCACGTTCAACATCAGCGCGAGATCTTCGGCGCTCACACCCAGTAGTCCGCCCTGGTCGAGACTCGACGCGAAGGCGATCATGCCGTAGCGCGAGACTCGCCCGTAGGTCGGCTTGATACCGCTTACGCCACAGAAAGCGGCCGGCTGGCGTATCGAGCCGCCGGTGTCGGAGCCAGTTGCGATCGGCGCCAAGCCGGCGGCCACGGCGGCGGCCGAGCCACCCGAAGAGCCGCCCGGCACGCGCGCGAGATCCCACGGATTAGCAACCGGGCCGTAGTAGCTGCTCTCGTTGGACGATCCCATGGCGAACTCGTCCATATTGGTCTTGCCGAGCATGACCATGCCTGCCGCGCGCAAACGCTCAACCGCCGTTGCGTCATACGGCGCGATGAAATTGTCCAACATGCGCGAAGCGCAACTGGTACGCACACCACGAGTGCAGAAAATATCCTTGTTGGCATAGGGGATGCCGGTCAGTGGTCCAGCCTTGCCGGCCGCACGACAGGCGTCGGCGGCGGCGGCCTCGGCGAGAGCCTGTTCCGCACACACGGTGATGAAACTGTTGAGTTGCGGGTCGAACGCGGCGATCCGGTCGAGGTAGCGGCGAGTCAGCTCGACGCTCGAATAATCACCGCGTGCCAGACCATCGGCCAGACGTGCGACACTACGGGGCAGGGAGTCGGTCATGGGCTACTCGATGACTTTGGGCACCAGGTAGAGGCCGCGTTCGACCTCCGGCGCCAGGCTCTGAAACAGTTCGCGCTGGTCGCTCTCGGACACCCGATCTGGCCGCAATCGAGCGATCAGGTCCAAGGGATGGGCGAGAGGTTCGACCGTGCGGGTGTCGATTTCGTCCATACGCGCGACGAAGGCGAGGATGCCGGTCAGCTGTTCGGCATAGCCAGGAATGTCGTCGGGCGCTATGGCCAGGCGTGCGAGCCTCGCCATCGCGCGCACTTCGTCGTTACTGATCGCCATGCAGGAGCCTCAATTATTTTATTGATTAGAAAGAACTTTGATCTTGTGGCTCGCTTGCCACAGGCAAGGTGCACTGTTACATTAGCCGACCATTTTATACTGCGAATTGCGGGGGAGCTGGACCGCCTTGCGCCGCTAGCCGTCGAAGATCACTTCGCACGACCGCAGCCGCCCCCTCCGTCACTCAGCACCGTTTTCACGCGCACTCCGACTGGTCGCTGCGGCCCGGAGGCCCCTTGAATTTGAAGAGGCTCGAATTTAATGCTTCGCATGCTGCGAGGAATGTTTTCCAACGATCTGTCGATCGATCTGGGAACCGCCAATACTCTGATATACGTCCGCGGCAAAGGTATCGTCCTGAACGAGCCCTCGGTGGTCGCCATTCGTCGCGGCCGCGATCCGAACAGTGCTAAATCGATTGCTGCGGTGGGGCTCGAAGCCAAGCGTATGCTGGGTCGCACGCCGGGTCATATCGAGGCCATCCGGCCCTTGAAGGACGGCGTCATCGCCGACTTCACCATCACCGAAAAGATGCTGCAGCACTTCATCCGCAAGGTGCACGGCAATCAATTGTTCAAGCCCAGCCCGCGCGTGCTGGTCTGCGTACCCTGCGGTTCGACCCAGGTCGAGCGGCGGGCCATCAGGGAATCGGCGCAAGGCGCTGGCGCGAGCAAAGTCTATCTCATCGAGGAGCCGATGTCGGCGGCGATCGGTGCTGGCATGCCGGTCAGCGACGCGAGCGGCTCGATGGTGCTCGATATCGGTGGCGGCACCACTGAGGTCGCGGTAATTTCCCTGAATGGCATCGTCTATTCGGCCTCGGTACGCATCGGCGGCGATCGTTTCGACGACGCCATCATCAACTACGTGCGGCGCAACTACGGCAGCCTGATCGGCGACGCCACCGCTGAGCGCATCAAATTCGAAATCGGCTGCGCCTATCCCGGCAACGAAGTTCGTGAGATCGAGATCAAGGGCCGCAATCTTGCCGAGGGTCTGCCGCGCAGCTTTACACTGAACAGTAACGAAATCCTCGAAGCCTTACAGGAACCGCTGGCCGGCATCGTCGAGGCGGTGAAAACCGCTTTGGAAAAGACCCCGCCGGAACTTGGCTCCGATGTCGCCGAGCGCGGCATGGTGCTGACCGGTGGGGGTGCATTGTTGAAGGATCTGGACCGCCTGCTGATGGAAGAGACTGGCTTACCGGTGATAATCGCCGAAGATCCGCTGACCTGCGTTGCCCGTGGCGGTGGCCGAATACTTGAAATGATCGAAGAACATGGGCCTGAGGTGCTGGCTCTGGAGTAGACTGTTTACGACGACCGACGGGGGACGCCACGATCAAACCTCTGTTCATCAATACGCCCTCGCCGACCATGCGCTTCGCCGCGTGCGTCATCCTGTCGTTTCTGAGTATTTCGATCGATCACGCGAATTCACATCTCTCCTCGCTACGATCGGTGCTCGCGGTAGTGGTCTATCCGCTGCAGTACATCGTCAACGCACCGGTGCAAGGCGCGGCCGAGGTCATGAACGATTTGCGTGGGCGTCAGACGCTGCTCAAGGAGAACGAGCGCCTGCATGCCGAGAATCAATTGCTGAGCGTCAAGACGCAGCGTTATTCGGCGCTTGAAAGCGAGAACCAACGGCTGCGCAAGCTGCTTGATTCCTCGTCGGCTTTCGAGCAACAGGTGGTGGTGGCCGATGTGCTGGCGATTGAGACCACGCCCTCGGCGCGGCAAATCGTGCTCGACAAAGGTTCCAATCAGGGCGTGTTCGTCGGTCAGCCGATGCTGGACGCTTACGGCGTGATCGGTCAGGTCTCGAATGTCAGCATGTACTCAAGTACGGGTTTGCTGATTACCGATCCACGCCATGCATTGCCCGTACTGCTCAATCGCACGGGCTTACGTGCCATCGCCGTTGGCGGTGACCTGCCCGACGAACTCAATCTTTCCTTCATCTCGACCAATGCCGACATCAAGGCAGGTGATCTGGTGGTGACCTCCGGTCTGGGCGGGCGTTTCCCCGCCGGCTATCCGGTGGGACGGGTGACGGCCGTGAGCCTCAAACCAGGCGATGCCTTTGCCACCATCGTTGTCGAGCCGACCGCCAAAGTCGGACATTCGCGCGAAGTGATGCTAGTCGGCCCGCAGGCTCACGACATCGGGGAAGAGCGTATTTCGGTGTCCGAATAGCGCACATTTCACGCGCGTGGACAAACCGCATCGTATCTGGGTCATCGCGCTGAGCATTGTGGTAGCGTTCATGCTGACCGCCATGCCGCTGCCCGAATGGGCTCTGCCGTGGCGCCCGGCCTGGATTGCCATGGTGCTGGTCTATTGGTGCATGGCCTTGCCGGAACGGGTGGGCGTCATCACGGCTTGGGTGATTGGGCTCACCCTGGATGTGATGCACGGTTCGATTCTCGGTCAACACGCCTTCGGTCTGGCCTTTGTCGCCTATGTAGTGCTGCAATACCACCAGCGCCTGCGCGTGTTTCGTCTCGTGCAGCAGGCCATGGTGGTGGGCTCGATCGTGTTCGTCTATCTGCTCAGTATGTTGTGGATCTACAACCTGCTGGGTTCGGTCAATTATAGTTTCAGCTATCTGTTTGGTGCGATCAGTACGGCGGTGCTGTGGCCGTGGGTCTATATCGTTCTGCGTGATGTGAGACGCCGAGCGCGCGTCGCCTGATGGTTGTCATCGACGCGCGCAGTCCGAGCTCGTGATGGGGGTTTTCGTCAGGCGCGCGACCACATCTAGCCGCCGCTTGAGTGTCTCGCAGATGTGCCTATGAAGCACATGCCGACGCTTAAGGATGGCGGCCGCGAACGCCGGCTATTCCTCACTCGCATGCTGGTCGCTGGGGTGGCCATGGGGCTGTTGGTCGCGGCGGTGCTCGCGCGTTTGTTTTTCCTGCAGGTCGTCAGTCACGACCACTTCACGACTCTATCCCACGATAATCGGCTGAAGATTTTGCCTCTGCCGCCACCGCGCGGCCTGATCTTCAGTCGCGACGGGACTTTGCTGGCGGAGAACCGGCCGTCTTTCTCGCTGACCGCGGTACCGGAAAATGTGATCAACATGGACAGCGCATTGCACGAATTGCGCGGCATGCTGACTCTTTCCGACGACGAACTTGAGCAGTTCAAGAAACAGCTTAAATTCGCGCGGCGCTTTGAGGGCGTGACCTTGAAAGGCGATTTGAGCCCGGAGGAACTCGCGACGTTTTCGGTCAATCGGTTTCGCTTCGCCGGTTTCGGCATCGAAGCGGGATTGGCACGACATTATCCAATGGGCGAGGCATTTGCCCACGTGGTCGGCTATGTCGGGCGCATTAGCGAATCGGATCTCGCCACCATCGAACAATCCAATTACGCTGCCACCACCCACATCGGCAAAATGGGCGTGGAAAAATCCCGCGAGCAGGTGCTGCATGGGCGGGTCGGTTACCAGAAAGTCGAGGTCAACGCTCAGGGCCGCATTCTGCGCGTCGTTGAACGCACGCCACCGTTGCCGGGCAGCGACATCCATCTCACCCTCGATGCTGGCCTGCAGGCCCAGGCCATCGTGGCCTTGGAAAACTATCGTGGTGCGATCGTGATCCTAGAGCCCAATAGCGGCGCGGTGCTGGCGTTCGTCAGCAAGCCGGCCTACGACCCTAACGCTTTCGTGAATGGCATCAGCCGTGCGCTCTACCAATCCCTAAGCACCTCGTCCAATCGGCCGCTGTTCAATCGCGCGCTGCAGGGTCAATATCCGCCGGGCTCGACCATCAAGCCGCTGGTCGCGCTGGCCGGATTGCAGTTCGGTGTTCGTACGCCTGACAAAACCACCTGGTGTCCAGGTTGGTACACTCTGGCTAGTGATCCGCACCAGTATCGCGACTGGTTGCGAACCGGCCATGGCAACGTCAATCTGAAGCTCTCCATTGCCCATTCGTGCGACGTCTACTACTACACACTGGCCCACGATCTCGGCATTCGACGCTTGCATGAAATGCTGTCGAAATTCGGGCTCGGCACTGTTACCGGGGTCGATATTCCGGGCGAGGCATCGGGTTTGTTGCCGTCACCGGAATGGAAGAAGCGCGCACGCAAGCAGCCCTGGTATCCCGGCGAAACCCTGATCGCCGGCATCGGCCAGGGTTACATGCTCGCCACACCACTGCAGTTGGCCTATGCCTCGGCCATTGTTGCGACCCGCGGTAATACGTCGATCCCCCACTTCCTGGGCCACATAGACAACCCGGTGACCAATGAGTCCTTGAACCCCGACATCTACCGTCGACCACCGGTGGAACTGGCGAATGCCACCTATTGGGATGCGGCGATCGAGGGCATGGACGAAGTAGTGAACGGCAGCACCGGCACGGCGCACAAGAGTGGCATCGGCGCGCCGGTGCGCTTCGCCGGCAAGACCGGCACCGCCCAGGTCTATGGCATTGCGCAGGGTCAGAAAGCCAAGACCACGGGCGTGCCGGAACATCTGCAGGACCATGCGTTGTTCATTGCTTTCGCGCCGGTCGATAAGCCGCAGATCGCGATCGCGGTGGTGGTCGAGCATGGCGGTGGTGGTAGCCGCACTGCGGCCCCTATCGCGCGCCGGCTGATCGATTATTATTTCAAAGACTCGCCAGCGGCTCAGGCTGCGGCGGCGAGCAGCAGCGCCGGTATCGGCAACGAAAGCCATGAGCACACCACGCAGGCCGATGCAGTGACGGCCGCCGCCACCGGCCGCACTATCGCCACCGATCCCACTGCACCGACGGCGCCAGTCGAGGGCATTGCTCCAGAGCCTGATGATGATTAGAACGCCGAATCTGCTGTACCGTCTGCACATCGATGCGCCCCTGCTGGGCAGCGTATTGGTGATGTCTGCACTAGGTTTGGTGGTGTTGTATAGCGCCGCCGATCAGTCCCTCGATGTCGTCATCAAACAGGCCATGCGCATTGCGCTCGGACTGATGGCGATGGTCACCATTGCGCAGGTATCGCCGCGCAGCCTCGCGCGCTGGGCGCCGGTGCTCTACGTGCTCGGCACGTTTTTACTAATACTAGTGCTGGCGATCGGCCACGGACGCGGTGCGACACGTTGGCTCGATTTCGGTGTACTGCGCTTTCAGCCCTCGGAGATCATGAAGCTGGCGGTACCGCTGACGGTGGCGGGTTTCCTCGCTGAAAAAGTCCTGCCGCCGCAGCTGCACACGACCTTGGTGGCGCTGGCGGTGGTGGTGGTCCCGGCGCTGCTGATCATCGACCAGCCCGATCTCGGCACGGCTATTCTAGTGGCCGCTTCCGGCCTGTTCGTGCTGTTTTTCGGCGGCATCAGCTGGCGCTTGATGCGCAATAGCGTACTGCTCGGCATTGTCGCGGCACCCTTCGGCTGGTTTTCCATGCACGAATACCAACAGCAGCGGATACTGACCCTCTTCGACCCGGCCAAAGATCCGCTGGGCACGGGTTATCACATCATTCAGGCCAGCATTGCAGTCGGTTCGGGCGGCATTTACGGCAAGGGCTGGCTGAACGGCACGCAGTCACACCTCGAATTCATTCCGGAACGCGCGACGGACTTCATCTTCGCAGTCTATTGCGAGGAATTCGGCCTGGTCGGCGTGATAGTGCTGCTGCTTGCCTACACCTTGATACTGGTGCGCGGTATGCGAATTGCGATGGAGGCTCAGGAAATGTTCGGGCGTCTGACCGCCGCGAGTCTGACCATGACGCTGTTCATCTACATCTTTGTAAATATGGGCATGGTCAGCGGCGCTCTGCCGGTGGTGGGCGTGCCGCTGCCGATGGTCAGTTATGGCGGGACATCGTTCGTGACTATCCTGGTCAGTTTCGGTATCCTCATGTCTATCCATACGCATAGAAAATTTATTTCTGAAACCTGAGCGTTAGCGCTTGTTTCTCCGTCGAATGCGAAGATTCCTACCTGTCATCCTCTGCCTGTTACTGGGCGTCGCCAGCGACGCGCCAGCAGCGCCGCTCGACACCACGGCGGTGCGTAGCTTCATTCGCTATATGAGCGAGACCTACGGCTTCGACGCCGATGCCCTCAGCCGCACTTTCAGTCAGGTCAGCCGCTCCGATCGCATCATTGAGTTGATGTCGAAACCGGCCGAGAAGGTCAAACCCTGGCACCAATACCGCGCGCTTTTCATCACCGACAAGCGCATTCGCGAAGGTGCAGCGTTCTGGCAGGCTAATGAGGCGGCAGTGAGCCGCGCGGCGGCGACTTACGGCGTCGCGCCCGAGGTCATCATCGCCATCATCGGCGTGGAAACTTCTTACGGTCAGAACGTCGGTGGCTATCGCGTGATCGACGCCTTGTCGACGCTGGCTTTCCACTATCCAGGCAATGACACGGCGCGCGGGGCCTTCTTCCGCACCCAGCTCGAGCAATTCCTGCTGATGGCACGCGACGATCACCTCGACCCGCTGAGCTTGACGGGTTCCTATGCGGGCGCCATGGGCATGCCGCAGTTCATGCCCGACAGTTACCGTCGGCTGGCGGTGGATTTTGACGGCGACGGCAGGCGTAATATCTGGGAAGATCCGGACGACGCCATCGGTAGCGTCGCCAATTACCTGCACGAGCATGGCTGGCGGCGCGCCGGCGCCGTCATCTCGCGGGCGCTGATCGGTGAAGCCGATCCCGGCAGTTTTCTCCAGACCACGATCAAGCCCAGCTTCCGGCTCGTGGACTTCACGGCGGCCGGCATTGTGGCCGTGCCAAGCAACGGCAAGCCCGACGACGAAGCCGCACTGTTTCAGCTTGAGGGCAGCGCTGGCAACGAATACTGGATTGGCTACACCAACTTCTACGTTATCAGTCGTTATAACCCGCGCGTGAAATACGCCATGGCTGTCGCCCAGCTATCTGAGGAAATCCGCAAATTGCACGGTGACTCCGGTAGTTGATGTGCCGGCGCAGGTCGGCGTGAGGACGGTCTTCGCGATAGCCGCCTGCCTCCTGCTGTCGGGCTGTGGAGGGCTGTACGGCCGCGGTCCTCCATTCAATGCCGACGGCGTGGCTGACGCGGTGCCCGACAACGAACCACGCAGCCGCTATGGCAATCCCGATAGTTATGTGGTCGATGGTAAGCGTTACTACACCCTGCGTACCGCCACCGGTTTTACCGAGCGCGGCATTGCTTCCTGGTATGGCAATCCCTTTCATGGCCAGCGCACGTCCAGCGGCGAGATCTACGACATGTACCGCATGACCGGCGCCCACAAGCAACTGCCCTTGCCGAGCTATGTGCAGGTGCGCAATCTCGATAATGGCCGCACCGCGACGCTCAAGGTCAACGATCGCGGACCCTTCAAGGACAATCGCGTCATCGACCTGTCCTATGCGGCGGCGCTGAAGCTTGGTGTGGTGGCCAAGGGCACGGCCTTTGTCGAAATCCGCGCGTTAGACGTGCATGGCGATGGCGCGACAGCCGAGCGCGTGCCGGCACCCGCTATCAGCACGCCGGTGCCTGCGGTCGGGCTGTCAGCACCGCCGGACATCGCCGTCGCACCACCGGCGCCGACATCCACTTCGCCTGTGCTCAAGCCAGTACCGGCGCCGGGGCTAAGCGGTGTGTATCTGCAGGTCGGCGCCTACGCCGAACGCCGCAACGCCGAGAAAATTTCCGCGCAGCTTGCGCATACGATCGCGACGCGCGTCGAGATACGTGAAATAAAGAGCAACAACAAGCTATTTTATCGCGTCCAGATCGGGCCGCTGCCCTCGACCGAGCGCGCTGACCAAGTGGTTTCCGCCTTGCAGAAGCTCGGCATCACTCAACACTACTTCATCACCAACTGAACAATGCACCACGCTCATCCCCACGCCCTCATCGCTCGCATCGCTCGCATCGCTCGCATCGCTCGCGCGTTGCTCACGACTGTACTGTTGCTGTCATGCGCATGGCCCGCCACGAGGTGCGCGGCCGGGCCACGAGGTGCGCGGCCGGGCCACTCGCCGGTGTCGTGCCGGCACCATCGATCGACGCCAAGTCCTATATCCTGGTCGACTTCCGCAGCGGCGCGGTATTGGCGGAAAAGAATGCCGATGAGCGCGTCGAGCCCGCCAGCCTGACCAAGATCATGACCGTCTACGCGGCCTCCCACGCGCTCAAGGAAGGACTGATCAAGCTTGCAGACGAAGTGACGATCAGCAAGAAAGCATGGAAGATGGAAGGCTCGCGCATGTTCCTCGAAGTGGGCAAAACAGTGTCGGTCGATATGCTGCTGAACGGTATCGTCATCCAGTCCGGCAACGATGCCAGCGTAGCCTTGGCCGAGCACGTGTCGGGCAGCGAGGAAGTATTCGTAGGGCTCATGAACAAGTATGCCAAGACTCTCGGCATGACCAACACCCGCTTTTCCGACGCCACCGGTCTGCCCGATCCGAACAACTACACCACGGCACGGGACATGGCCACGCTATCGGCGGCGCTGATCCGCGAATTCCCCGAGGAATACACGCGCTCCTCGGTCAAGGAATTCACCTTCAATGGCATACGCCAGCACAACCGCAACCGCATGCTGATGCGCGACACAAGCGTCGATGGCCTCAAGACTGGCCATACCGAATCAGCCGGTTTCTGCCTGATCTCCTCGGCGGTGCGTGACGGCATGCGGGTGATTTCGGCCGTCATGGGCACGGCCTCCGATGACGCGCGCACCGAGGCCAGCTATGCGCTGCTCAACTATGGCTATCGCTTTTTCGAGACCAAACAATTGTACGAAGCCAAGCAAGTGGTGGCGCAGCCGCAGGTGTGGGGCGGGGCGAGTGAGACGGTTGCGCTCGGTTCCCTGCAGCCGGTGTGGGTGACCCTGCCGCGCGGGCGCTTCAAAGACGTCAAAGCGGTGGCCAAACTCGATGAGCCGGTCATGGCACCGGTGGCGGCCGGTCAGCTGTTGGGCAAGATGGTGCTCAATCTCGATGATCGCGCGATCACCGAGCTGCCCTTGGCGGCGCTCGCAGAAGTGCCGCAAGGTTCGTTGTTCTCGCGACTCTATGACGACGTCAGACTGATGCTGAAGTGACCACGACCGCGCCGCGCATCTGCTACTTGAATGGTGAATTCCTGCCCTTGGGCGAGGCGCGCGTCTCGGTGCTGGATCGCGGTTTCATCTTTGGCGATGCCGTTTACGAAGTCATCATCGCCAGCGGCGGACGGATCTTCGCCCTTGAAGAGCACCTCGCCCGCCTGGCACGCAGTCTGGCTGCGGTGCTGATCACCAACCCCTGCAGCGCTAGCGAGTGGAGCGATTTATTGCATCGCCTGGTGGCCGATAACGGTGGCGGCGAGCAATCGATTTATATGCAGGTCACGCGTGGTGTTGCAGAGCGCGAGCACGGCTTTCCGCGCGGCGTCGCGCCGACCGTCTTCGCCATGTGTCGGCCGCTGAGTGTGAAAGCCGGTGTCGAACGCGTCGATACGGTGGTGTTGGCAGACAATCGCTGGCTGCGCTGCGACATCAAGGCCACCGCACTGCTGCCCAATATCCTGCTACGCAATCAGGCCATTGCCGCCGGCGCCTACGAGGCCATCCTGATCCGTGACGAACTCGTTACCGAGGGCTCGGCCAGCAATGTATTTGTCGTGCACGGCGGACGGGTGACGACGCCGCCGCTGTCGGCGCTTATGCTGCCTGGTGTGTCGCGCGCACTCTTGATCGATGTCCTGCAGGGCGGCGACGTGGCGGTCGACGAAGCGCCGGTCACGGTCGCGATGTTGCGCAATGCCGATGAAGTGTGGTTGAGCAGCACCACGCGCGATGTGGTCGCGGTGGCGCATGTCGATGGTGCGGTGGTCGGCACCGGCGACTATCCCCTGGCCGCACACGCCTATCGCGAATTCCAGTTGTACAAGGCGCTCCGTTTGCGCTGAATGCGCGCTCAGGCGTCCTTGTCGCGCTTGATAACGCTGATCGAGCCGTTGATCTCAAGTACCGCCATGCGCACTTCGTTGACCGTCGCGCAGCCGGCGTGGCGCAAGGCGGCCTGCACTTCATGATGGGTCATCTGTGTGCTCACGAGGACGTCTTCAAACAACTGGCCGTTGTGGATCAGGACCTGTGGTCGCCCCTCAACGAAGGCCTCAATTTTCTTGCTGCGCGCAGTGACCAGCCCTAATACGAAGTTGAGCGCCACCAGGGTCGCCGCCGAGACCATGCCGCCGACCAGTGAGTTGTCACCGCCGTTCATGGAATTCTGTACCGCGTTCGACAGCACCAGCAGCAAGACCAGATCAAAAGGCGACAACTGGCCGACCTGGCGCTTGCCGGTCACGCGCAACAGCACCAGCAGGAACAGATATACGGCCACGCCGCGCACGATGAATTCCCAGTAGGGGAGCGAGGGATCCAACATACCGATGCCTCCTTGTGGGTCCGAATTTATTCGGACATTGAATGATGCACCAGGGAGTCGTGCTCTGGCATCGGCTGTCCGAATGAATTCGAACCCACAGGCCCCTCAGCTGCGCAAGCCGACGCCACGCTCGAGTAGATACAGACTCCAGGCTGTCAGCAGCACGACAAAGCCGCCGATCACCATAAAAGCCTGAGCGAGCGGTATGTCGCTGATGCCGAGGATGCCGTAACGAAAAGCGTTGACCATGTACAAAATGGGATTCAGCAGCGACACATGACGCCACATCGCGGGCAATAGATCGATGGAATAGAACACGCCGCCGAGATAGGTCAGAGGCGTTAGCACGAAGGTCGGGATAATAGAGATATCGACGAACTTGCGCGCGAAGATCGCATTGATGAAGCCCGCCAGCGAGAACAGCGCTGAGGTCAACAGCACGACCGCGAAGGTCACGCTGTAAGAATGTACCGCGATGTCGGTAAATAACGACGCGACCAGCGTGACCAGGGCCGCCACGCAGATGCCGCGACAGATACCGCCGCAGACATAGCCGGCCAGAATCAGCACATTTGGCACCGGTGCAACCAACATCTCTTCGATGTGGCGCTGGAATTTGGCACCGAAGAAAGACGACACCACGTTGCCATAGGCGTTGGTGATGACTGCCATCATGATGATGCCGGGTGCGATGTATTGCATATAGCTGAAGCCACCCATCTGGCCGATGCGCGACCCGATCAGGTGACCGAAGATGACGAAGTACAAGCCCATGCTGATGGCAGGCGGCAGGATGGTCTGCAACCAGATACGCAGGAAGCGATTGCACTCCTTGAGCAGGATGGTGCTGAAGGCGACCAGATAGAAGCGATGGCCGAGGCCGCGCGCTCGAGGATGTTCAGTCATGAGCGGCGTTCTCCTGAACCAGACGCAGGAATAACTCCTCCAGTCGATTGCTCTTATTACGCATGCTGGTGACGGTGATGCCCTGGCCTGAGAGCTGCGCGAACACTTCGTTCAAGTTTCGACCACGGTCCAGCTCCACTTCCAGGCATTGGTCATCGACACGCACGCTTGAGAATTCGCCGACCAATGGCACGGGCGGCAGGGTTTCGGCGCAGTCCAGCACGAAAGTTTCGGTGTTGAGGGTGGCCAGCAATTCGCGCATCGAGGAGTTCTGCACTATCTGTCCGCCGTCGATGATGGCGATGTTGCGGCACAACTGCTCGGCCTCCTCAAGATAGTGAGTGGTGAGAATGATAGTGGTGCCTTCGCGGTTAAGGCGATCGAGGAATTCCCACATCGAACGTCGGATCTCGATATCGACGCCGGCGGTCGGCTCGTCCAGGATCAACAGGCGCGGTTCGTGCACCAGGGCGCGGGCAATCATGAGGCGGCGTTTCATGCCGCCGGACAGATTGCGCGAGATCTCGTCGCGGCGCTCCCATAGCGCAAGCTGACGCAAGTATTTCTCGGCGCGCACCAGCGCCATGCGTCGTGGGATGCCGTAGTAACCGGCCTGGTTGAGCAGGATCTCAAGCACGGTCTCGAACTGCGAAAAATTGAGTTCCTGGGGCACCAGCCCGATATAGGACTTGGCCAGCGAGAAGTCGTGATCGATGTCCACGCCGAAGATCTCGACCCGCCCGCTGGTCTTGCGCACCAGCGAGCTGACGATGCCGATGGTGGTAGATTTGCCAGCGCCGTTGGGGCCGAGCAGGGCGAAAAAATCGCCCGATTCGACCGTCAGATCGATGCCGCGCAAGGCCTCAACGCCGTTGTGATAGACCTTGCGCAGGCCGGCCAAGACCAGGGCGGGGGGGGTGTCGTGCATAGTGTCCGCATGCTGCGCGAAGCCGCGCATCGGGGCGGCGAATGTAGCACGATTCATTCGCGACTAAGCCGCTGCCAAGCGCACAGTGCGAGGTCGTCAGGCAAGCTTCAGGGCTGACTGGTGACGAACTCGCGGCCCGCGCGCGGGTCTTTGCTAGTGGACGTCACCTGGGAGGAGCGCGAAGTCTAAGCACAATATGGCCGATATCACCCGCCTGGTTCTCATGCGTCACGCCAAGTCTGACTGGTTCAGCGATGACGGCGACGATTTTTCCCGAGCGCTGTCGGAGCGCGGTATACGTGACGCGCGTCAGATGGGACGCTGGTTGGTCGAGGGCGGCTACTTGCCGAGCGCGATCTTGAGTTCGCCCTCGCGCCGCACGCGTCAGACGCTGGAACTGGTGGCGGATGGTAGCAGCCTCGATCTCGACGCCCGCACCGAATGGAAGGACGAGCTCTACCACGCCAGCGCCGGCACTCTACGCACGCTGCTGCGCCGCGCCGGGCGTCGCCCGACGCTGATGCTGCTTGGACACAACCCAGGGCTGGAGGAATTACTGGCTTTCCTAGTCGACGACGACCGCATGCTCGGCGGCTATGGCAAGCGTTTTCCGACCGCCGCAGTCTACGTGTTGGATGTGGTGGGTGAACTCGCGGATGTGCAGGCCGGTTGCGCGCGTATCATTGCTCACCAGCGCCCCAAGATGATGTCGGCCTGAGGCCGATGCGGCAAGCGAGTCAGGGCAGGTAGGCGAAATAGAGCATCGGAAACAGCAGCACCGCGATTACGTAGACCACCCATTCAAGTCCGCGGTCGGCCAGCCAGCCAACGTAATGCAGCACGATGACGACCAGGGCCGCCACGTAATACAAAGCGATGAGAATATTTTCCATTCCGTGACTCACTCCAAAGAATCACAGCGCGATCGGTGGCTGTTGAGGCGCGGCTGCTGCTGGCATATTACACCGACCACCGTCGTGACCGGCATGGGCGGTCAGTGCCGGGTGCGGACTTAAGGAAAGTTAACAATTGTTATCGGCGCGCGCATGCCCTGTCCGTAGCGGCCGACAGCCCATCATCAACGATGACCCACCAGCGGCACCGCCGCTGCGGGTCGCGTAACGAGACCCGCAGCCGATGGAATCCTCCGCCAGTTTGCTTGAATTTCCCTGTGCGTTCCCGCTTAAGGTCATGGGCTTGTCGGGGCAGGACTTCGACGCGCTAGTGGTTGCGATCGTGCATCGCCACGTTACCGCTATCGATGATGACGCGGTGCGTGTCAAACCCAGTCGCGAAGGCAAGTATGTGTCGCTGACTGTCACGGTGTGGGTCGAAAGCAAGCAGCAACTCGATGGGCTGTACACCGAGTTGAGCGGCCACGAACGCGTGCTGATGGTGTTATGAACCTGCTGGTTCGCGATCTGGGCCGGGCCGACTATGGGCTCTGCTGGACTGCGATGCGCGAGTTCAGTGTCGCGCGCGGCCCGACCAGCGACGACGAACTGTGGACTGTGCAGCATCCAGCGGTGTTTACCCTCGGCCGCGCCGGCAAGCCGGAGCACATTCTCGCCGCCGGCGACATTCCTGTCGTGCATAGCGATCGCGGTGGGCAGGTCACTTATCACGGCCCCGGGCAGTTGGTGGTCTATACGCTGCTCGACACCCATCGTCTGCACCTCGGGCCACGCGAACTGGTGCGCAGACTCGAGCAGGGCGTGATCGACGCCCTCGCCGAGTTCGATATCAGCGCGCAACGACGGGCGGGCGCACCGGGGGTCTATGTCGAGGATGCCAAGGTCGCCGCACTCGGACTGCGACTGCGCAACGGCATGAGCTACCACGGCCTGGCCTTGAACGTTGATCTCGATCTTGAACCCTTCCTGCGCATCAACCCCTGCGGTTATGCCGGTCTGCGCGTGACGCGCCTGGCCGATCTCGGTGTCGCGCTCGATTGCGCGGCAGTGACGCCGCGTTTTCTGCCCTATCTGGCGCGTGCCTTGTATGGCGACGCGCCGGTGACCTTGGTGCCGGCCACGGCTGGTGGTATGAACATCGGAATGCATGGACACTAACGCACCCGCACGGCGTATTGGTACGCAGGCCGCATCGTCAGAGTGAAGCGCATGAACAACGACAGCCCCGACCAGCCGACCCGCGCACAACGCGGCGTCGACAAGCTCGCGCGCATTCCGATCAAGGTTGAGCCCACCGTCGGCGCGCTGCCGCGCAAGCCACCGTGGCTGCGCGCCCGTGCACCGAGCGATCCGCGTGTGCAGGAATTGAAGGCCTTGTTGCGTGCCGAGGCTCTCAACTTAATCTTGACCTCCGTGCCTATGTTGTACAAGAGGGAAATGCTTATCGCGTGCTCCCCGTGCGCAACACACGGAAGGATCGGGAGAATCTTGTCAACACCGAGTCATCCTATGAAAAAATGATCAACCAATTCGGGTATCGGGGTTTAGACAATCCAAATCTCTATTACAACGAAGATTACAAAGGGTTTGTCCAGAATCACCGTGGCTCACTGAATTCTCTTGCCGAGGGGC
>JANMJF010000744.1:0-7907 GCA_031371245.1 Pseudomonadota bacterium
CCTTGAAGGAAAAAAATCCGGCCAAGACGTCCCAGGACGGCCATTTGCTCTATGCCCGCGCACTCGAAGCGCTGGGGCAGGTCGACAAAGCCCTGCACGAGTACGAGACCCTAGTGAGTTATTACACCGGTCCCGAACCGAGCTGCCGGCTGGGCGCGCTGCTGAAGGCACAAGGCCGACACGACCAAGCACAGGCCTTATTCCAGTCGGTGCTGGCCCACAGCAAGACCGCCGGCAAGCACTACAACACCCTCTACAAAGATTGGATTGCGCAGGCCCGCCGCGAAACCCAAGGCTGAGCGCCGCGCGTCGGCCAGCGGCCAAGGTGCCAGTCCACTCCTGACATGTAGTTTATTCGCGGCGCTACCCATGCACGACAATGACGAAAGCGATGAGCAGAAAGCCGCGCGCTTACAGCCCGACACCGCGCCGGGCATCGAGCGTCTGGCAAGCACGCCACCCGTGCCCTTCATCAAGGGTGAGGCACCGTTCTGCGGATTCTGCGGTCGCGGCACGGGCGAATACCGTCGCTTGATCGCCGGACCCAAGGTCAATATCTGCGACGCTTGTGTCGCCCAAGCGAAACAGCAGATCGACGGTGGCGACCCATCCAGCTGAAGCGCCTTGGTCCCAGCGTCGCAGGCAGGGCGCGCTCACACGCCGAAATCGATCGCCAGGATGCGACTCAAGTCATCGATCGCCTGCTGCTCCGACACGACTTTGATGGTGGTCATGCCGAGATCGCGCGCGGGCTTGAGATTGATGCCGAGGTCGTCGAGATAGACCATGGCCTGAGGCGCCACGCCGACCCGCTCACAGGCCAAGGCATAGATGCGCGGGTCCGGTTTGCGTATGCCCTCCTTGCTCGATTCGATGATCACGTCGAACAAGCCCATCACTGCCTTGACGTCGTCGGCCTGCTGATCGGTGCTCGACATACCGGTGCCCTGGCCGGCATTGGCATTGTTGGTCAGGCAAGCGACGCGGTAATCCTGCTTGCAGCGTTGCAGGACCTGAACCATGCGCGGCCGCACCTCGCCACCCAGCAGGCTGATGACGTCGCGACCACGGATCTGGTGGCCAGCGGCGGCGGTCTCGCGCGCGAACAGTTCATCGAATTCGTCGACTGTGCAGCGGCTCGATTCAAATTTCGCCCAGGCATTGTCCTGGTGATTGATAGCGTTGACGCCGCGAATGAAATTGAGCGGCAGGCCGCGCCCGGCCTCGTAGCGATTGAAGTTGTCGAACGGCGAGGTAGTGACGACCCCGCCGAAATCCCATAACACTGCCTGAAAACCCATGCTGACCTCGTGCCCATGAATGAAGCGGGTATTTTCGCAGATTGCGAGCTAACGGGTATGCTGTCGTATGCCCGTGCCGCAGGACTTCGCCACTGCCGTACTCGGCCTTTACGCCGACCTCGTCGCGCCGCTCGCCGCCGGCAGTGGCTGGCCCGCCAACCTTAATCGAACCACACAGGATGTTATTCAAGTGACGACTGTCATCGAACACGCCGCAAGCGCCGCCATTGCGGACATCCAGCGCGGCTTGCAGGGCTCGGGCTATATCGCCAGCGACGCCATCGCGACCTGCGTCTACATCGCTAAGGCGCTGTCCAAACCGATCCTGGTCGAGGGCCCCCCGGGAGTCGGCAAAACCGAGCTCGCCAATGCCACCGCCAAACTGCTGGATAAACCCCTCATCCGCTTGCAGTGCTACGAGGGCCTGGACGAATCCAAGGCGCTCTACGAATGGAAGTATGGCAAACAGCTGCTCTACACCCAGGTGCTGAAAGAGAAACTCGGCGACCTCATGGCAGGCGCCAAGGGCCTGAAAGAATCCATCACACGCCTGCACGAATTCGACGACACCTTCTTCAACGAAGAATTCCTCGAACCGCGACCCTTGTTGAAGGCCTTATGGGCGGAACATGGCGCGGTGTTGCTGATCGACGAAATCGACAAGTCGGATCAGGAATTCGAGGCCTTCCTGTTGGAACTGCTGCAGGATTATCAGATCTCGATTCCTGAAATCGGCACGGTCAAGGCCAAACATCCGCCCATCGTGTTCCTGACCTCCAACAACACCCGCGAAATAGGCGACGCACTCAAGCGCCGTTGCCTGCATCTCTATATTCCCTTCCCGGATGCGAAGCTCGAACAGCGCATCATCGAATCGCGCGTACCAACACTCGAAGCGGGCCTGCGCAGCCAGCTGGTGGCTTTCGTACAGAGTCTGCGCGGTCTGGATCTGAAGAAGGTACCGGCGGTCAGCGAGACTATCGACTGGGCACGCACCCTGCTGCTGCTGCACGCCTCGGAACTGGAACCGGCCCTGGTGCGCGCCACGCTCAACGTGCTGCTCAAATTCCAGGACGACATCGAGCACGTCGATGCCGAGGTGCCCGCCCTGGCACGCCAGGCGGCGAAGCAGGCGTGACCCAGGTGCTGGCCAATTTCGTCAAGGCGCTGCGCGCCTGTGATGTGCGGGTCTCGACCGCCGAGAGTATCGACGCCGCAGCGGCACTCGACCTGGTCGGCTTTGAGCACCGCACCCTGGTCAAGGAAGCGCTCGGCCAGGTGCTGGCCAAGACGCCCGATGACAAGGCGCGCTTCAATGACTGCTTCGAGCGCTTCTTCACCTTCGAGGCGATCGACAGCGACGCTGCGGCTGACACTGCACAGACACCCCAGCAGAACGGTACACCCGGCCTCGAACCCGGTGAAGGCGGCAGTGGCAGCGGCGGTGATGGCGGGCTCGCCGCCGTTCTCGAGCGCGGCGATGGCGCCGCCATGCAGCAACTAGTAGCGAGCGCGGCGCGCAACGTGCAGTTGCAGAACATTCGGCTGTTCACCCAGCGCGGCATGTATATCCGCCGCATGCTGGAAGACATGGGCATCGAGGAACTCGACGATCTGCTCTATGGCCTATTAAAAGCTAACGACGACGATGCGCGCGGCTTGCAGCTCAAAGCGCAGAAGGCGCGCCTGATTGAGAACGTCGCCGAGCTGGTCGATCGTCAGATGTTGATGTACACCGCCAATGCCTGGCCGAAGTTACGCGAAGAAATGCTGGAGAAGACGCCGCTGGCGCGCATCGAGATGCGTGACTTCAAGGTCATGCAGGAACTGGTACGCAAGCTCGCCAAGCGGCTGGTCTCGCTGCACTCGCGCCGCCGCCGTGTCTCGCGTCGTGGCCAGCTCGACGTGCGCCACACCATTCGCCGCAATATCGAATACGACGGTTTGTTGTTTGACACGGTGTGGAAACGCGTGCGCGTCGACCGGCCCAAGGTCATCGCGGTCTGCGATGTATCCGGCTCGGTGGCGCAGGTAGCGCGCTTTCTGCTGTTGTTTCTCTATAGCGTCGCGGAAGTGCTGCCCAAGGTGCGCGCCTTCGCTTTCTCCAGTCACCTGGGGGAAGTCACTGCGCTGTTCGAACACAAGCCGGTCGAGCAAGCGGTGGTCGAGGCCATCAACACCTATGGCATGGGCTCGACCGATTACGGCGGTGCCCTGGCCGAACTCGAACGCCTGACCTTGGCCGATATCGATCAGCGCACCACGGTCATCATCCTCGGTGATGCGCGCTCCAATTACGGCGATGCCGGCGAGCGCTCGTTACGGCGCATCCACCAACGTGCACGGCGCGTGCTGTGGCTGAACCCGGAGCCGAAGGCGTTCTGGAATTCGGGCGATTCGGAAATGCAGAAACTCGGCGCGGCCTGCGACAGGGTTGAATCCTGCCGCACGCTCAAGCATCTGGAGCGGGTGGTAAGCGAGATTGCGCGCACGGCGGTGTAGCTGAGCGCGAAGCATCTGCCGCCTTTGCCATCACATCTCGATGTGTTCCATGCCCTCCGCACCGTCGAGCCTGTCGAGCAGCGCACGGTAGCGCGGGTCGCGCACGTCCATGGTGACGGTATCGGAGAAATCGGAGCCTACTTCGGCCGGCATCTGCTCGAGCTTCAGAAGGCTCATATGGAGTTGACGGAGCTGGTCGAGGAAGCTGTCGCGATCCTGCGCATCGACCTGGGCCTTATCGATGGCAATCTTCACGTCGGTCACCAGACGCGGCAATTCGCGGATCAGTAAGGCACGGCGCTCCGGTGACTCGGTAGGCACGATGCTTTGCAGTAGCCGGCGAGTGCAATCCACGGCACGCGCCCAACCAGCGCTGCCCGGCCCGCTGTCGTGATGGGCCAGCACCAGGTAACGGCGCCAGCTGCGCAGCATGAATTCCACCACCCAGGCGGGCGGCAGTGGGCCGTCGGTCTCGGCGATGGCATTGCGTAGCGCGGCACTCGCAGCCTGGATATCCTGGCGATAATCCGTGACTTGGGGTGCCTCGTCTGCTGTTTCCGTAGAACTCATGAAAATCTCAGTCGTCGCACTTGCGTTTGGGTAACGCTGCCTTCCGTGGAACTCGGTCCGTCGTCGCGGAGCGCTAAGGGGATGCCGGGTTCGCCTCCTTGGCTTCCCTACCTAAGCCCTGGCAGTATGCCCCGAAGGTCCCGCCATATCCAGGCATCGCCGCGCCCCATAGCTAGTCATAGGTCTCGTTTAAGCGAGCTCGCGGGGCAATTGCTGTCGCCGATCACAATCGCGGGAGGTGTGCTCTGCTGCCGCACATGACGCATCGACTTAGGATCTCACTCGCCCAGCCTATTTCGCAGTCCATCCGCCGTCCATGGACAGCGTGGTGCCAGTGATCTGCGCGGCTTCGGGTCGACACAGGTAGAGCGCCAGGCTCGCGACCTGGGCGATGGTGACGAAGTCCTTGGTCGGCTGTGCCGCGAGCAGCACATCGCGCTTGACGGCCTCCTCGCTGATACCGCGCGCCTTGGCGGTATCGGGGATCTGCCGCTCGACCAGCGGCGTCAACACATAGCCCGGACAGATGGCATTGCAGGTCACGCCGAATTCGGCGAGTTCCAGCGCGATGGTCTTGGTCAGGCCGGCGAGGCCGTGCTTAGCGGCGACGTAGGCGGCCTTGAACGGCGAGGCCGCCAGCGCATGGGCCGAGGCCATCATGATGATGCGCCCGGCGCGCGCGGCCTTCATCGCAGGAATCGCCGCGGCACTGGCGTGAAAGGCCGACGACAGATTGATGGCGATAATGTCGTTCCACTTGTCGATGGGGAAATCCTCGACCGGCGCGACATGCTGGATGCCGGCATTGTTGACCAGGATATCGAGGCGTCCGTGGCTCGCAATGAGCTTGGCGACCATTGCGCGCACCGCCAGCGGGTCGCGCATATCGGCGCCGTCGTAGTCGATGCGCGCGCCGGCAAGCGCGCTCAGTCGCGCGCGCAGATCGGCCACTAAGGCCGCGTCAGCAAAACCGTTCAAGGTGACATGCACCCCGGCGCTGGCGAGTTGTTCGGCGATACCCAGGCCGATACCGCTGGTCGAACCGGTAACGAGGGCGACTTGGTCTTTCAACATGTGGTGGGCTCCTGGACTGAAAAGGGTTTCCGCGCGCTGGCGCGCTGACTGGCCGCGCCTCTCGGTCGCGACCGTAAGCTAGCTATTGCGCCCACAAAAGGCCGGCAGAATGACACGGATCAAGGCCGCTCGGCCATCCCGGCATCATCATGGGCCGTCATCGGACCGCGAGGGGTTTGCCATGATCTCACTACGTGACTGCATCGAATATCTGCATCTCACTGCCGACGAGGTGGATGCTATCGCCGAGCACGAGCATGTCTCGCCGATCATCGCCACCGAACTCGCCGCCTACTTGGTCGAGTCACCGGCCGGCGAGCGCATGATCAAGCGCATGATCCTCGACGACATCATGCACGCCGCAGGCAGTGGTGATGCGCGCGGGGTCGAACGTCTGACTAGCGTATTGAAGCACTTCGTTGCCACCCATCCCGATCTCGAGTGAGTACCTTAAGGACCCTGGTCGAAATTATCTTGTCAACGCCGAGGGTGTTCGTGAGTGGTTGCGGCAAGGCGCGTTTGGCCGGCAATAGCGGTGCTATTGCCAAGAAATGCAACGCCGCCGCAGCCGCTCACGAACAGCCGAATGTAAAGATAATTTTGACCAGGGTCCTAAGACAGACCGAGTAGCTTGAATTCCTGCCCGGGACGCACATGGCCCATCAAGACCTTGCCGCAGTCCTGCATGATTTGATCGGCCAGCAACACGTGCTGCAAGCCGGCGTGCAGGTCGCGATAACAACGTTGCAGGATGCTATCGCGCAGGGCCACGCCACCGCCAAAGTTGTAAGCGAAGGTGCAGACCTCCGACATCACTTCATGCACGTAGCGCAAAGCGAGTTTCAACAAGGCAATCTGCTGAATGCTGACCGGCTCCTCACGTGCGAGCGTCGTGTCGATGGCGTTCCAGGTCTCGTAGGTGAAGGCCCGCGCGGCGCGGTACTGAGCCTCAGCGCGCGCATATTTTTCCTGGAAACTGGCGCTGTCGGCCAGGATGCCGAAAGGGCCGGCCTTGCCGCGCGCTAGCCGTGAGAGTTCATCCAGCGCCCGGCGACCGACGCCCAAGGCAAAGGAGGTATGGCCCCAGGCCGTGAAGCCGACGATACCGAGCGTATAGGGATAGCCGCCGCGCTCGACGCTCTGCTTGCTGTACACGTAGGCGCGGTGTTCGGGCACGAACACGTCGGCCGTGATGCCATGGTCGTAACTGCCGGTGCCACGTAACCCCAGCACCTGCCAGTTGTCACGCAATTCGATACTCGCGCGCGGCACATAGGTAATGAGTACTGTCGGCGCGCCGCTTGCGTCCAGCGCAGGCTGGCCCTCATCGACCAGCACACAGCCGCTGTGGACCCAATTCGCGTGATAGATGCCACTGCCATAACTCCAGTCGCCGCGCACCTTGTAACCGCCGTCGACAGCCCGCGCCAAGCCACGGGGAATGCCCTGCCCGGCGATATTGGTGGCGAGCCCGGCGGCGAATACTTCGCGCATGCCAGCGTCGACGATCAGTGATCCGCAAGTGCCGTGCTGGACACCGGCCACCATCACACACCAGCCGCTGCCACCGTCCAGGTAGGCGACACGCTCGGCGAGGGTCATGGCGTCGGAGAACGACAGCTCCGAGCCGCCCAGGGCGCGCGGCGTCAGCATGTGCCACAGGCCAGCGCCGTGCATGGCAGCGTAGGCGCTATCGCTTAGATGGCGCAGGCTTTCGTTCTCGTCGGCGTGAGCCTCGATCAAGGCTTCCAGCGTCGCGAGGTTGGCCGCGAGTTGGCCAAAGCCCGGTGCTGCCACGCTATGCGTATTGGCCATTCTTACTCTCCTTGATCATGGTCGTTTTAGTGATGATAAGCGGCAGGCGAAATGGCGAGAAATCTGATCGCGCTTAGCGGCGGGGCGGTTTGATGCCCGCTAACGTGACGACCTGTGAACGCAGCCGTGCACTGCTCTGCTTGGCAGGTCGACGACGATAGGCGCACTATAGGACTTCTCACGTCGCGCGCCCACCGCGTCCATCCAATGCTCGGAGCCATGTCCACGCACAACGACCAGCCACCATCCCACGATCCTGATCGCCGCCGCTGGCTCGCCCGTGGCGCGCAGGCAGCGGGCGCAGTGAGTCTGGTCGGTCTCTTGCTCGGCAGCTATGGCGAGCAGGTCGAATCCCGGCCGATAGGCGCACTGCGACCACCCGGCGCGCTGCCGGAAGAAGACTTCCTGGGTGCCTGCGTGCGTTGCGGTCTATGTGTACGGGCCTGTCCCTACGGCACCTTGACGCTTGCGCCATTCGGCGCCTCGCTCGCGACCGGCACGCCCTATTTCGTGGCGCGCGACGGGCCCTGCTACATGTGCGAAGACATGCCCTGCGTGGCGGCCTGCCCGACCGATGCGCTGTCAAAACAACTGACCGATATCCGCGACGCCGACATGGGCGTGGCGGTGGTGACTGGTACGGAC
>JANMJF010000747.1:0-2296 GCA_031371245.1 Pseudomonadota bacterium
TTTTGCGCCCCGGGGGTTGGGGCCCCCCCTCGGCGGCTGGGGGGGGGGGGGGCGCCCCCCCCGACCCCGCTTAATTCGGCGGCGTGCGCCTGCGTCCTCAGTCGTCGTCGGCGAGTCCTGGAAACAGCACGTCGGTATAGCCGAACAGGGTGAAGTCGGTGATGCGCATCGGGTAGAGGATGCCGTCCAGATGATCACATTCATGTTGAACCACGCGGGCGTGGAAGCCGCTGACTTCGCGATCGATGACATTGCCGTCGAGATCGAGTCCGCGGTAGCGCAGCCGCGCATGGCGCGGCACCACGCCGCGCAAGCCTGGTACTGAAAGGCAGCCTTCCCAGCCATCTTCGAGGTCCGGCCCGAGCGGGGTCAGTTCGGGATTGATGAGGATGGTCTCGGGCACCGGATCGGCGTCGGGATAGCGCGGATTGCGCGCGGCCGTATCGCGGTAGCCGAAGATCACCACGCGCAGACCGACACCTATCTGGGGCGCCGCGAGACCAGCGCCGTTGGCGGCATGCATGGTGTCGAATAGATCGGCCACCAGTGTCTTGATCTCCGGCGCGCGCGGGTCGGCAACCCGTGTGGCCGTTTCAAGCAGACGGGGATCGCCCATGCGCAAGATGTCCCTGATCACCTCAATACTCCCAGTTGTCCTTAAGTGCGCAGCATAGATCAGGCGTCGCCGCGCCACACTCCAGCGCTGCCCTGCCATTCAAGATTCGCTGCGAGGCAGGCATACTCGCGACCGCAAGGCGTAGCCGCTCAGCCGCGCGCGCCCGCCGAGCAGTGTGACGGCACGCCAACCATCCAGCCCACCGCGCGGAGCGATTGTGCCCATGAGCGACACCACTCAGGTCGGCCTGCTGACGGAGCGGCGCTTCCTGCCCTTCTTCCTCACCCAGTTCTTTGGTGCCGCCAACGACAACGCTTTCAAGTTCGCCTTCACGGCGCTCGCCACCTACAGCGCCGGGGAGTGGGGTGGGCTCGAAGCCACCACAGCCGGGCCGGTCATCGGGGGTGTCTTCATCCTGCCTTTTTTATTGTTCTCAGCCACCGCCGGCCAACTGGCCGACAAGTACGATAAAGCGCGTCTGATTCGACTGGTCAAGAATCTCGAAATTCTGTTCATGCTTGGTATCGCGGCGGGCTTTGTCCTGCACATGGCGTCGTTGTTGTTCGCCGGGGTGTTTCTCATGGGCAGTCATTCGGCGCTCTTCGGTCCGGTTAAATACGCTTATCTGCCCCAGCATCTGCGTGACGAGGAACTGGTCGGTGGCAACGGTATTGTCGAGATGGGCACCTTCGTCGCCATTTTGCTCGGCACCATGCTCGGTGGCGCCCTGATTGCGATCCCGGTTGTCGGTCCGCATTACGTCGCGGCGGTGTCGCTGGCGCTGGCGGTGATCGGCCGCATCGCGGCGGGGTTTGTGCCGGCTTCACCGGCGCCCGCACCAGAACTCGTCAGCAACTGGAACCCGGTCAGCGAAACGCTGGCCAATCTGCGCCATGCCCACGGCAATCGCACCGTGTTCCTGTCCCTGCTCGGTATTTCGTGGATGTGGTTCTTCGGCTCGGTGTTCCTCACGACCTTCGCCGGCTTTGCCAAGGAAAGCCTCGGTGGCGATCAGAATGTCGTGACGGTCTTGCTCGCGGTGTTTTCACTCGGCATCGGCATCGGCTCGCTGGCCTGCGAGCGGTTGTCGGGTCACAAGGTAGAAATTGGACTGGTGCCGTTCGGCTCGATCGGTATGACCGTCTTCGCCATCGATCTATGGCTGGCCTCGCGTCATTTCACGCCCCATGGGTTGGTCGGTCCGGCCGCCTTTCTGGCCGATCACAGTCATTGGCGGGTGATGGCGGACTTATTCGGGTTGGCGATGTTCGCCGGCTTCTATAGTGTGCCGCTCTACGCGCTGATCCAGAGCCGCTGCGATGCTTCCCATCGCGCGCGTGTGATCGCCGCCAACAATATTCTCAATGCCTTGTTCATGGTGGCGTCGTCTTTGATGGCGGCAGGCATGCTGAAGGCGGGCCTTACCTTGTCGCAACTGTATCTGGTGCTCGGCCTGTTGAACGCCGCAGTGGCGGTCTACATCTATCTGCTGGTACCGGAATTTCTCATGCGCTTCATCGTGTGGATGCTGATCCACACCGTCTATCGACTCGACAAATCAGGCCTCGATAATCTGCCCGATAAGGGGCCGGCGGTGATCGTGTGTAACCATGTGAGCTTCGTCGACGCGCTGGTGATCGCGGCGGCCTGCCCGCGTCCCATCCGTTTCGTGATGGACCA
>JANMJF010000750.1:0-4059 GCA_031371245.1 Pseudomonadota bacterium
CACTGGTGGCCGTGACCTGGCTGCCTTGCTCGAACACCGCAGCCGAACGCGCCGCGATATCGATCATGCCGCCATCGCCACCGCGCCCATCGGCACGGATGCTGCCGCGATTGTCGATGTTATGACCGCGCACCACGATACTACCGCCGTCGGCGTCGCGGCTGGCGGCTGACGCGTCCAACTGCCCGGTGTTCAACACCGAGGCGCTGGGCCCGCCGCCCAGCAACATGATCTTGCCCCCACTTTTGGCTATGCGTCCGGCTTTGATCACGCCACTGTTATTAATAGCTTGGTCGAACACCCCTGCTGCGGCGCTCGTGGTGATCAGGATCTGGCCGCCATCGGCACTGATCTGTCCGCTGTTGGCGACTTGATCCTTGAGTTTCGCAGCGTTGTCGATGACCGCTTTGTCGACTTTAAACCGCAACAGCCCGTCACCGTCGAAATCGACCGTGGCCTGCTCGCCCGCGACCAGATTGACGCGCCCGGCGGTCGCCATGATCAGACCTTCGTTGGCAACCGATTTGCCGATCAGCGCAACCTCGCCACCGGCTGCCGCCGTGATCGTGCCTTGATTGACGACACGACCATCGCTGCCATCCTGGCTCTGGAGTTGATAGCGACCGCTCATGAATTCGTCGATACCGACCCGCATCGCGCCGGCGATCAGGCCGCCGACCTTGACTTCCGCACCGGGCCGAAAGAACACCCCATTGGGATTCATCAGCACGACCTGACCATTGGCCTTGACCTTGCCAAAAATCTCGCTTGGTTTTTGATCGAAGATGCGGTTGAGCGCGGTGGCCTTGGCATTCGGCTGCTGGAACCGCACCTGCTCGTGGGGCCCGACATCGAAACTCCGCCAGTCGATGGCGGTGCGCTGACTGTTCTGCTTGATGGTGGTGACACCCTGGGCCGCGTCGTGGCTGATGGCGGCGCTGCCGGCGCGCACCTGCCCGCCGCTGGGCGCGGCGGCGAGCGGCGTAGTGGCAAGACCGGCAATTAGACCTGGCAACCAGACGTGTTGCATGGCGCGGACCAGCGGCTTCAAACGCAAGGGCGAAGCGGCCGCGCCGGCGTTGTTATCGGCAATATCGTTACGCATGGTCATGCGGTCGCTCCTTCCCCGGCATTCGTCGACGAATGGCCGTGGCCCACGAGGGTGTGCGGGCCGTGTTATGAATCTGATCGATGGGCTGTCCGTCGACAGGCCGCTGTTCGTTCAAAAGAACAGGTTGAAATCGAGCCAGTACTTCGGCCCATAGCCGCCATCCTTCGGTCGCGGACCGCTGCCGATGGGTGCGGCGATGCTGAGCTTGCTGGAAAACGTCTTGGGATTGTTGAACGATAACGCGACGCCGACGGAGTTGAAGTTGCCGGCTTTACGCTCGGTCGGCGTCAGCGCGCTGTTCAGATAACCGGACGCGACATCGTAGTACAGCGAGAATTGCACTATTTCGCCCCAGGTGCGATTGCCAAAGGCCGGTACATCGGCGACAAAGGGCGCGTTGATGATCCATTCCACCGAGCCGAACACGGCGCGGTCGAACAGCTTCTCGGTCGGGCGATAGCCACGCACATTGTCCGGTCCGCCGACATCATATTGTTCGAGCGGCACCAACAGATCGGGCGACCACATTATTTCGCTGGTAAACAGCAGATTGTGGTTCTTGAGCTTGTCCCATAGCGGTGTCAGCGCCTGGAAGCGCGACATCCTCAGCATGACCTTGTTGAAATCGCCCTGGGCGAATTTACCGTTGCCACCCTGGCGGGTGGGCGGCACGAAGGCCGGGCTCTTACCCATCGCGCCGAGCCAGTCGTTGAAACCGTGGGAGATTTCGAGGCTGCCGGTGTTCAAGCCACCGAAGCGCGCATCGACCGAGTCAAAATTGAATTCACCCGAGGCCACCGCCAGGCTGTCGATGTTCTGTTTGCGGCCGTCGGCCTTGGTGCCGCTGCGTTTCTTCGCCAGCCGCGCAGTCGCGCTGAAATTCATCAGCCGGCTGCGCAGGAAATTCTTGGTCAGCGAAATATTGTAGTTACGGATGTCACTATGGATCTTGGCGTCGCGGAACTGGCCGCCCACATCGAACTGATTACGATCCGCGCCGATGCCGAACACGGTGTCGTAAAAAACAGTGACCGGGATCTGATAATCGAGCGCGTAAAACCAGGTGTTGGCCGGTGCCACTGTGCGCTGAATGGTGGTCGTGAATTTGTCACCGCGACCCAGCGGATTGTTGACGGTGACGCGGCCGAGCTCGCGATTCAGACCAGTCTCGGCAATACCGTGGTTATCCCAGCGTAGGGCAGCTTCGAAACGTTGTTCGTCTTGCACCTTCAGTACCATGTCGGCCGTACCAACCCGCGCGCCCGGCTGGAATACGCCAAATGACGACAAGCCCGGGTTATCCGAGACCGTCAGCAGCGCCGATTCTATCGACGCTTTGGTGATTGGCTGGCCGATGAGGTGTCGGAACGGCAGCGCCAGCAGCGCCGGCTTGTAGATCTTGTTGCCTTCGGTCACAACGCTGCCGAGCAGGCCTTCCATGACCTGAATCTTGACCTCGCCGCTCTCCACTGACTGTACCGGCACAAAGGCCTGGGCCAGGATGAGACCGTGCTCGCGATAGTATTTGGTGACGGTATCGGCCACTTCCTGTAAACGACCGACGGTGAAGCCTGCGGGTCGCTCGGCCAACTTGGCGTCGATCAGGGTCTGAACTTCGGCTACGGCAATCTTGTGTTGCGGTCGGTCGATGGCCCCATCCAGGGTGAAGCGCTTGACCTCGACCTTCTCGCCGTCGTCGATTTCCAGCGGCCTGTCGACCAGTGCCGGCACCTGAAAGGTTTCCGCTGGCGGTGGCTGCGGCCGTTGGGGCCGGGCCTCCCCGGGCCGGATCGCGCCCGCTTTGACCGCATCGGGAACCACCACCACAGCGGCCTGGGAACCGCCATTGAGCGTCATCGCGGCGGCCAGTTCCGGGCGCACCGGGCCGGGTCGCAGCGCGGGGGCATGGTCAGCTGCCACGGCAACGGCTGACACCAGGCCACCGGGCAGCACGATGCCGGTCATACACAGCGCTCGCAGGCAGCGCAGTGCGGGCCTTCGCCAGGGGTCGCCGACTATTCGCATAAATGTTTTCAATAAGCCCGCTAACGCCCTGAATAAATGGGCCTACTTCGGCGCCCTTGCTTCGCCGCTGGAGTATAACAACGTCGTTTCGGCAGCGGCAATGACCACCCACCCGGCGGCGCTCAGCCCTTCGCCCATCGCGCGACCTACACCGCGCCTGTCCTTCAGCGACTCGCGCGCTTTTCTCAAGGTGCGGCAGCGGCAGGCGGTGGGCTGGCGACGGCGGGCGCTGAGCGTTTAAGCAGGTCCTCGCGCCAGGTTTCGAGGGCGTCGGCCGGCGGGGGCTCAATCGGATATTCCTTCTCGATTTTCTCAATCGCAGCTTGCCTGACCTTGGCCATCGCTTCCTGCACCATACGTGCCCGCAATTGCTCCGCAACGCGCTCAAAGCTCAACATCTCAGCCGCCACCGTCGCGCCCCGTTTCAGAATGTGCAGCCCGGACTCCGACGCGATCGGCTCGCTGACGGCGCCCGCTTTGAGCTTTTTCAGGGCTTCGGCGATCGGCGGCAGCAGTTCAACAGATTTCAGAAGGCCCATGTAGCCGTCGTTGACCCGGCTCGCCTCGTGGTCGGAATACTGTTTCGCCAACGCCGCGAAATCGCCGCTGCCACCACGCAGCTCATCGGACACGCGCTTGGCACGCGCCCATGCCGCCTTGACGTCCTTGTCGTTGGCGCCGGCGTCGAGGGCAATGAAGATCTGCCACAAATGCACGCGCTCCGGCGTGCGGAAAGCGTCAGGATTCTTGTCATAGGCTTCACGGACCTGGGCCTCGCTCGGAAACTTGGGGTCGAGATTCACGTGCACCACCTGATTCAGATAAGACTCGACCATCACACGCTGAGCGGCACGCTCCATGACCGTCTTGATCTGAGGATTCTGATCCGCCGTATTGGCGGAGGCCGCTTTGAGAACCGCCTG
>JANMJF010000759.1:0-1692 GCA_031371245.1 Pseudomonadota bacterium
ATCCTGCTCGGCTGCCGTTATGCCGCGCATATCCTTACGCCGTCGGCGACGGTGCGTCGAGTGCAAAACATGAGCGCACTGGCAGTGGTAGACGCGCAGCTGTTGAGCGGTGCGTGAGCGCGAAACGACAAATCCTTCAGAACATTCGCGGCGTGGCACGCGCACGTGCGCCCATGAAGACCAAGTAGACGATGACCACGGCGCTGAAACACAGCAGTGACCATTCGGCGATCGAGAGCGAAAGAAAAGTCCAGTCGACAGCGGCGCATTCACCGGTACCGCGCAGTGCCTGTTTAATGACCTGGGCGAGAGGAAACTGTTCAAGCATGAATTCCAGACCGGGCCCGCACGCCGGTACCTGATCGGCCGGAATATGTTGCAACCAAGTCTGGCGAGCGGCAATGCCGGCGCCGATCAGCGCCGCAAAGGTGGTCATTGCCGCGTAGACATACACCCCAGCCCGCTGCGGACCGTGCACTGCACCGAGCAGCGTGACCATCACGATGGCCATGTAACACAGGCGCTGGAAGATGCACATCGGGCAGGGTTCGATGTGTTCGTCGAATTGCAGGTAGTAGCCACCGCCGAGTAGTGCGGCGCAGCCCGCTGCGGTGAGCGCGAATAACAGGCGCGGATTCAAATTCGACACGGACTCCTCCGAACGTTACGAATAACCACTATTCCAGCCCGCATCCGCTCGCCTTCAGGCAGCCCGCGACCATGAACGCTGTCAGGCACCCGTGATGGCGTAGGGCAGAGGCAGGGCGCTGAGCACGGCACGGCCCTCGTCAGCAAGGCGTAGCTCGCCGGCCGCGAGTTCGACCACCGCCAATACTTCACACAGACCCGGCGCGCAGTACGCACTCGCCAGCACGGTGCCATGGGCGACATCGTCGGCACCGACGATGCGGCTGCCGGCTGCCGGTGCTGTCGATGAAGCGACGTTGTAGCGCTGCGCGCGGCGCTTGACCGCGCCACGGAATTTGACCCGTGCAACGATCTCCTGGCCCGGATAACACCCTTTGTTGAAGCTCACACCGGCCAGCACATCGAGATTCAATTCCTGCGGCAGGAACTGATCAGCGAGGGTGGGTTCCAGCAGCGGCTCGCCACGACGAATGTCGGACAAGCGCGCGCCGTTGTCATCGAGGGCCGGCAGAGCCAGCGTTTGCGTGACGCTTGCAATGACCTGGTGTGGCGCCATCAGCCAGCGCCGTTCGCCATCGACACCGAGCACGAGGTCGGTTTCATCGACCGTCACGGCACCGTCGATCACGATCACGCCGTGGCTTGCCGAACGATCCTCGATCTGCACTTTAGCGCGCAGCACGAACATGCGCAGGCGTTTGATGAAGGCGACCGCCTGGACACTTGGTAGCAGCGCATAAAATTCGCCGACTGCGTCACGCAGCAAACGCGGCAGGAACAACACGCGACCCTTAGGACTACACCACGCAGTCAACAAGGTCTGGCCGGCACACAGCGCGCGCACATCGCCGCTGAATTGCCCGTGCAGAAAATCGGCGGCGTCGGCGCCGGCGATCTGGATCACTGTCAAGCTCGAACGGCGCGACTGGTAGGGCGGGTGATCCAGACTAGCGGTGTCGTTGAAAACGGCATTCATAGTCGTGGCGTACCGCTGCGCGCGGGTGGCGCTTCGCTGATGATCGTCGCGACCAGCTGCACGAGCTC
>JANMJF010000760.1:0-5809 GCA_031371245.1 Pseudomonadota bacterium
TGCCGACCGATATAGGCCAGCAACACGCCGAGCGCGGCGTGCAGCCCGGCCAGGGTATCGCCGATGGAAAGATTGGGTCGGACCGGTGGCTGGCCGGGGAAGCCATTCACATAGCGGAAGCCGCCATAGGCCTCGCACACCGAGGCGAAGCCAGCCTTGGGAGCGTTGGGGCCGGTTTGGCCATAACCCGAGATACGCGCGTAGATGAGCCCTGGATTGCGCAGCTTGAGGGCCTCGGGGCCGAGACCCCATTTCTCCATGACGCCGGGCCGGAAATTCTCGACCAACACATCGGCCTTGGCGGCCAGCTCGGCGAGCAGCTCGCGGCCGCGCTCGGTGCGTAGATCGAGGGTCACACATTTCTTGTTACGCGCGAGGCTCGCCCACCACAACGAGGTGCCGTTACGTAGCTCGCGCCAGCCACGGATCGGGTCGCCGCCCTCGGGCGGCTCAACCTTGATCACCTCGGCGCCGAAATAGCCGAGGATGGTGCCGGCGAAGGGGCCGGCCAGCAGCTGGCCGACTTCGATGACGCGCATGCCCGCGAGGGGGCGCTGGTCCTGCTGGGAATTACTCATGGCTGCTTCTGGTCTGGTCGATTGTTAGGGGTGTGAGCGGCGGCGTCGGGCGTGCGTGTCACGCTCCACAGCATAATCGCGATGCCGAGGGCGTTGGCACACTCATCGAGCAGCGAGGCGTGGCGGGTGGGTGTCAGACTTTGCAGATATTCGATGCCTAAGCCGAGACCGGCCAGCGCGCAGGCGATCCATGGCCAGCGCCGGCGCGCGTAGCCACGGCTGAAACACAGCATGAGACTGGCATACATGGCGATGTGTACCAACTTGTCTGAATTCCAGAATTCGAGTTGCTCGGGCACCTGCAGCGGCAGCAGCGACAAGGCCAGCACGATGACCACGTTCAGCCAGGCCAGCAGGCGCCACCCCAGCGACGGGATAGTGTTCAGCAGCGCGGTGAGCCTCATCGACGTGCACGGGCACGCGGCTGGAGTCGAGGCCGGCGGTGGTCGCTAATGTGGGTCATGAAATGGTATCCGCTGCCAGGGTGGGCGTTGATTGTACTGATGCTGGTGCTGCCTGCGGTGTGGGCGGGTGGCTACGAGGATGCCAAGCTGGCGCTGCAAGACGGCCGCCGCGAACAGGCATTGAATCGCTTTGCCCAGCTCGCTGCCGACGGCGATGCCCGTGCCCAATTCATGTTGGCCGGATTGTACGAACGTGGTGAAGGTGTCCCGCCCGATGCCAATCAGGCGCTCGTCTGGTATCACAAGAGCGCCGAGCTGGGCCACGGGCCCGCTGAGCTGCGTCTCGCCGAGGCTTTCGTCGGCCGTTCCGATAGCAAGGGCGACAAGGCCGCAGCGCGCCACTGGTTCGGACGTGCTGCCTTACACGGCGTCGCGCCAGCGCTCACACGCCTGCAGGCCTACGCTGAACACGGCGACGTCGAGGCACAATTGCAGCTAGGTCGTATGTACTACCACGGGCGTGGCGTGATCCGCAGTGATAACGACGCCTATGGGTGGTTCCGTCGTGCCGCCGAGCAGAATGCGGAAGAGGCCATTTTCGCTATCGGCCGCATGCACGAGCGCGGCCGTGGTCGCCAACAATCCTACGGCGAGGCGGTCGCCGCTTATCAGCGTGCTTCGGCCCTCGGCTACCTGCCCGCTACCTACAATCTGGCGCGACTCTATCGCCTCGGCCAGGGCATCGGCGCCAACACCGACATGGCGCGTCTGTTATACGAACGTGCCGCCGAGGGCGGCTCGCGTGCGGCGCAACTCAGTCTTGCCATGCTCTACGAGGCCGGTAGCAACTGGCCGCGCGATCCCGCGCGTGCCGTGCGCTTCTACCGCCAGGCGCTGGCGCAGGGGAGTGCCGAGGCTGCTTTGAATCTCGGTTATCTCTACGCGCTCGGTCGTGGTGTCGAGCAAGATGCAGTCGAGGCCTATGCGTTGTTCAGCGCCGCCGCCAGCCATGGCCAGGGACTGGCCAGTACAAATCTCGCCGAACTGGATAATTCTTTGAGCACTGCACAGAAAACGGAAGCTGAGCAGCGCGCGGCCAGCTATCTGGGTGCGGCGCCGACGCAGTCCGCGATGCTGTCGCCCTAGACTGTCCCCTTCGGCACCTTGAACCATGCCGCATACAAGGCCGGCAGGAACAACAGCGTCATCACCGTGGCGGCGATCAAGCCACCCATGATCGCAACCGCCATCGGCCCGAAGAACACGCTGCGCGACAGCGGAATCATCGCCAGTACCGCCGCCAGGGCGGTCAGCACGATCGGCCGGAAGCGTCGCACGGTGGCTTCGACCACGGCGTCGAAGGGCGGGCGGCCCTGTTCCAGATCCTGGCGGATCTGATCGATGAGAATGACGCTGTTGCGCATGATCATGCCGAACAGGGCGATGGTGCCGAGCATGGCGACGAAGCCGAAAGGCTGGCGGAACAGCAGGAGGAAGATGGCCACGCCGATGATGCCGAGCGGTGCGGTGAGAAAGACCATCACGGTCTGGGAAAAACTGCGTAGCTGCAGCATCAGCACGGTCAATACCGCCAGCAGAAATAACGGCATGCCGGCCATCACGCTGTTCTGGCCTTTGCCCGCTTCGTCAACCGTGCCGCCCAGTTCGAGACGATAGCCGCGCGGCAGCTGTTGCGCGATGCGCGCTATGTCAGGCGCGAGCATGGCTACAACTTCCGGTGGTTGAATGTTGGCATAGATGTCGGCGCGCACAGTCACGGTCGGAATGCGATTGCGGCGCCACAGGATGCCGTCTTCAAACCGATATTCGATGTTGGCGACTTGCGCGAGCGGGATACTGGGCCCGCTTGCGGTGGGAATGGACACGCTGCCGATCAACTCCAGGCGCCGACGTTCCTGCGGTGGGCCACGCAGCACGATGTCGATGAGTTCGTTGTCTTCGCGATAGGTCGAAGGCACCAGACCATTGATCGAAGCGCCAAGCATCTGCCCGACATCGGCCGTGCTGACACCCAGTGCACGGGCGCGATCCTGGTCGATGCTGACGTGTATCATTTTGGATTTTTCGGCGGTGTCGAGATGGATGCCGGCGGTATAGGGATTGGCGCGCAGCAGAGCTGCTAATTTCTCAGCTTCGGCGCCGGCCACGGCACGGTCCGGACCCGACACGCGATACTGCAATACATAGCCGACCGGTGGGCCGTTCTCGATGCGATTGACGCGCCAGCGCAGATCGGGAAACAAGCTCGGAAATTTCTCCAGCAAAACTTGACGCACACGCTCGCGGCCGGCGAAGTCATGGGTATTGAGCACGAACTGCGTGAAGCTCTGGGCCGGCAATTGCTGATCAAGCGGCAGAATGAAACGCGGTGCGCCGCTACCGAGGTAGGCGGTGTAACTGTCGACATCATCCAGCTCTTTCAACACCGACTCCAGTCGTTGGGTGGCATCGTCGGTCTGGGCGATGGACGCGCCTTCGGGTAGTTTCAGATCGACCAGCAGCTCAAGACGGGTGGAGTCAGGAAAAAACTGCTGCGGCACTTTGCCAAACAGCACCACGCTGGCCGCGAATATCATGACCGTGACAGTGATGGTCAGCCAGCGACGGCGCACACAGAACTGCACCAGCGCGCGAAAGCGCTGGTAAAACGGCGTGTGGTAAACGGCATGTTCATCGTGGCGCGCACCGTCCGCCGACAAACCCTTCTCTGGCAACAGTAGATAACCCAGCAAGGGCACAAACAGCACCGCCGCTGCCCACGACAACAGCAGCGCGATGACTGTTACCTGGAATATCGCCACGGTGTATTCGCCGGTGGCGCTCTTGGCCGTCGCAATCGGTAGGAAGCCGGCAGCTGTGATCAGGGTGCCGGACAGCATCGGAAAGGCCGTGCTGGAATAGGCGAAGCTCGCGGCCTGGATACGGTCGAAGCCTTCTTCGAGTTTCACCGCCATCATCTCGACCGCGATGATGGCGTCGTCGACCAGCAGGCCGAGCGCAATCACCAGTGCGCCGAGCGAGGTCTTGTGCAAGCCGATATTGAAGTAATACATGGCGGCGAAGGTCATCGCCAGCACCAGCGGAATGGACAGTGCCACCACCAGGCCGGTGCGTATCCCCAGTGATACAAAGCACACCACCAGCACGATGACGACCGCTTCGGCCAGTGCGCGTACAAACTCCGAGATCGAGTCGCTGACCGCAAGCGGCTGATCGGCGATACGCGCGAGACCCATGCCCAGCGGCAGATCGTGATTCAACTGCGCGAGTTCGGCATCGAGTCGTTGGCCGAGACGAATGATGTCGCCGCCCTGTTCCATCGACACTGCGATGCCAATGGCGGGCTCGCCGTTGAAACGTACGCGCGGTGCCGGAGGGTCTTCGTAGCCGCGATAGACGTTAGCCACATCGCCAACGCGAAAGCTGCGGCCGGCGTACTGGATGGGCAGATTGCGTACCTCGTCGACGGTGCGCAGCGCGCCGCTGACGCGCAGGAAAATTTTGTCGCTGGTGGTATCGAGCGAACCGGCGCTGACGACGTCATTCTGTTGAGCGATGGTGTCGGCAATCAGTCGTGGCGGGATGCCGAGTTTGGCCCGCCGGCTATTGCTGATGTCGACATAAATGCGTTCTTCCTGCAGACCGAGGAACTGGACCTTGGCAACGTCTTGAATGCGGAGCAGCCGATCGCGAACGCGCTCGGCGTAGTCTTTCAGCTCGGCGTAGGAGAAGTCCTTGCCCTGCAGTGCGTAGATGTTGCCGAAGGTGTCGGCGAACTCATCGTTGAACGACGGCCCGACGATGCCGTGGGGCAGGGTGTGGCGCATGTCGCCGATCTTTTTGCGTACCTGGTAGTAGTTTTCCGGCATGGTGCTGGCCGGCAGGTCTTCGCGAAAGACGACGAAGATTTGCGATTCGCCCGGGCGCGAATAGGAACGCAGGTAATCCAGCGCGTAGAGTTCCTGTAGCTTGGCTTCGATTTTGTCGGTCACCAGGCGGTCGACTTCGTCGGCGCTCGCACCGGGCCAGGTGGTGCGCACAACCATAATGCGGAAGGTGAAGGGTGGGTCTTCGGACTGGCCAAGGTGAAAATAGGACCACACACCTAGCGCACCGAGCAGCACCATGAAGTAGGTGACGAGCGGGCGATTGGCGAGCGCCCAGGCGCTCAGATTAAAACGTGCCATCGCTGCGCGGACTTACAGTGCGGCCCTGGCCGTGCGCTCGATGGCCTGCACCGCCATGCCGGCGCTAAGGCGATGCACACCGGCCGTCACCAGACGGTCTTCGCTGCTGAGCGGGCCGCTGATCAGCACTTCGCCATCCAGGTAGCGCAGCACTTCCACCGGCACCGCCTCGACGGTTGCGCCCTTGGCACTCGGGCGGATCCGCCACACCGCAGGACGGTCGGTATCGATACTGCCGAGCGCGGTGGCGGGCAGACGGAAGCTGTTCGCGGTCGCCTCGGCACTCACCAAGACCGTCGCGGTGGCGCCCAGTTGCACGTGTTCGTCGGCATCGACCAGAGTCACGCGCGCAAGATGGGTGCGCGTGGCCGTGTCGGCCTGGGGATCGATATCGCGCACGCGACCCTGATAGTGACGACCGGGATTGCTCAAGACCTCGACCGCGATACGCGCGGTCTGACGCAGCGCATCGACGCGCCCCTCGGGCACGCTCACATGGACTTCCCGCTCGCCGTCGGCGGCAAAGCGCACCACCGGCTGACCGGCGCTGATTACATTGCCGGGCTCGGCCATGATCTGGGTGACGACACCGGCGGCGTCGGCGGTGAGCTGGGTGTAG
>JANMJF010000764.1:0-7010 GCA_031371245.1 Pseudomonadota bacterium
CCAGTCGCGACGGATCGAAACCGAGCGAGATGGCATCTGGCGTAATCATGTAGGCTCCCCGCGCTCCCGTGTGCGGTCATGCTAGCGCACTCGCCGTCTGGCTGCCCTTGGCGCTCTCAGCGTGCCCACGTACACTCTTGGCCAGTTGCGACCCTCAACACTAAGGACACCACCCATGGCCATGAATCCCGCCAAGAATGCCGTCGACATCGGCATGGTAGTCGGTGACATTGAGGCCAGCCTGGCCTTCTACGCAGGCGTGCTCGGTCTGAAGAAAATCCAGGAGATGCCATTGTGGTTCGGCACCATGCATCGCATGGCCTTTGGCGACAGCTTCATCAAACTGGTCGATCCGAAAAACGTGCCGGCAGCCGGCACGCTCGGTCTTGAGCACGCGCTCGGCTTCCGCTATCTGACCTTCCCCATCACCAACATCGACGAAGTATGCGACGCCTGCAAACAAGCCGGCGTGAAATTCGATGTCGAGAAGAACGAGTTCATGCCGGGCGTGACCATCGCCATGGTGCGTGACCCCGACGGCAACGTCGTGGAGTTCGTGCAGCGCGGCTGAAGCGCGATAGCGGTGGGTAGGGTGCGTGGCCATGCTTGCGCATGCACTCCGCCGCGCGCTCACTGGCCACAGTCATTGCATGGCCCGTGCTGGACGGGGGACAATCGGCCCATTCAGCAGCCAGACTAGAGGCCACGCCCATGAGCGCCGTATCCCCCATTCATTCCACCGTCTCCGGCTATAAGACCGACGCCATTCACTGGCAACGGGTGCTCGGCTCGCCCAAATTCGACTACCCCATCGACTACTGGGTCGCGATCCTCGGCGCCCAGCCCGAGATCGGCCGCATCGATTTCCTGAGTAAGTGGGAACCGAACGCCTACTGCCATTACCATCGCCATCTCGGCCCGATGTCGGTCTTGGTGCTGGAAGGAGAACATCACATCATCGAGACCAGCGCGACCGAGACCGTGCACAAGGTTCGCCAACCCGGCTTCTTTGCCCGTAGTGCGGGTGGCGACGTGCACATGGAACACGGTGGCGCGCAGGGCGCGGTGGTGCTGTTCAGCTGTCAGGCTCAGGACGGCGGCGAGTTGTTCGAAGTGCTAGACAAGCAGGGTCGGGTGCTGGTGACCGCCACCATCCAAAGCTTCCTCGACGCGCAAAAGCCGAAGAGCTGAGACCCGCGACGCGAGTCCGCTGCCACTACTGCGCTTTGCCCGAGCGCATCGACAAGATATTCGGCGGCGCCGCAAAGGTATCGGTGCGCGCCGCGTCCCAGAACACCTTGAACACCGGCGATTGCGGCGTCGATGCCAACAACTCGCCCGGCTTCAACCAGCTGTGGAGCGCCGCCAGCGAACGCACCTCGGTCGAAGACACACGACGAATCACATGCTCAGGTCCCAGTTCACGCGGATGCTTGAGGCCGGCAGCCGACAGCAGTTCCTTCAGCACTGACAAAGTATTCTGGTGATACTGGAAGACCCGCTCTGACTTATCGGTCACTACCAGCGCCCGCATGCGCTTCGGGTCCTGGGTCGCAACACCGGTCGGGCAATGACCGGTGTGACAGGTCTGGGATTGCAGGCAGCCGATGGCGAACATGAAGCCGCGCGCGGCATTACACCAATCGGCACCCATCGCGATGGTGCGTGCGACATCGAAGGCGGTGATGACCTTGCCCGCTGCGCCGATGCGAATACGCTCGCGCAGATTGATGCCGACCAGGGTGTTATGCACCAGCATCAAGGCCTCGCGCAGCGGCGCGCCAACGTGGTCGGAAAATTCCAGAGGCGCGGCACCGGTGCCACCCTCGCCGCCATCGACGACAATAAAATCCGGCACGATGCCGGTCTCCAGCATGGCCTTGGCCATGCCGAACCATTCCCACGGATGACCGACCGCGAACTTGATGCCGACCGGCTTGCCACCGCAGCGCTCGCGCAGCCTCTGCACGAAGGCCATCAGTTCCAGCGGCGTGGCGAAAGCCGAATGGCAGGCGGGCGAAACACAATCGATGCCGACCGGCACGCCGCGCGCGGTGGCGATTTCGAGCGTGACCTTGGCTCCCGGCAACACCCCGCCATGGCCGGGTTTGGCGCCTTGGGAGAGTTTTATTTCGATCATCTTGACTTGCTCGGAGGCGGCATTGTCGGCAAATTTCTGCTCGTCGAAATGCCCTTGCCCGTCACGACAACCAAAGTAGCCGCTGCCGATCTCCCACACCAGGTCGCCGCCTTGCTCGCGGTGATAGCGCGAGATCGACCCTTCGCCGGTATCGTGATAAAAGCCACCGCGCCGTGCGCCCTCATTCAAGGCCAGGATGGCATTAGCCGACAGCGCGCCGAAACTCATGGCCGAAACATTGAACACGCTCGCCGAATAGGGCTGCACGCAGTTCGCATCACCGACCTGAATGCGGAAGTCGTGGCTCTCGATCACGGTCGGCGCGACGGAGTGATTCATCCATTCGTATTGCGGTGCGTAGAGATCGAGCTGGGTGCCAAAGGGGCGCTTGTCAATGGTGCCCTTGGCACGCTGATAGACAATCGAACGCTGGGCGCGCGAGAACGGCAGCTCGTCGCGATCGGCCTCAATGAAGTACTGGCGGATCTCCGGACGGATGTATTCGAAAAAGAAACGGAAATGGGCGAGCACCGGATAGTTGCGACGGATGGCCTGGCGTTGCTGGTGGTAGTCGGCATAACCCACCACCGACAAAACCCCGAACAGCAGCGCAGGCAGAAACAAACCGTGTACAAACAGTGACAGCGCCAGGCACGCTCCCGCCAGCATCACGCACGACGCCCACGCCCAATAACGCTGGGGGAGCAGAGAATCCAGTGCGCTCAACATAGCTGCGTCCTCGCTTGATAGTGACCGTCCGATACTCACGAACGACAATGGTTGTTGCCGAGCTCAACAAGGCGCCGCCTGGCGTCAGGTAGCACCCAACGCCGCTTTTAGCGCGTCCATTTCCTCGCGCAACACGCGTAGCGTCTCTTCCAGTACCGCGACCCGCTCGGCCAGGCTCTCGCCGCGCGGCGCATAAGCGAGCGGCGCCGAGGCCGCCACCGATTCGATGTGGCCACTGAAGAGATGGGCATAGCGCGATTCGCGCGCGCCCGATTGTCGCGGTAAACGCGCGACGAAGGGGCCGTCGCTGCGCGTCATCAGCGAATCGAGCGCGGCCTCCACTGCTTGCGCGTCGGGGAATTCACACAAACGCTGGCTATGGGCGCGTAACTCGCCTGGCGTCTGCGCGCCGCGCAACAGCAATACGCCAACGATACCGAGTTCCTGGGCAGTGAATTTGAGTTCGCCAAATTCTGTGTTACAGAAACGATGCTTGTACTTGGTCACGCGGCCACCATAGCCGCCGCGATCGCTGACCAGATGGGCTTTGACCAAGCTGTCGAGGGTCTCCTGCACGACAGCGCTTGAAAGTTCCAGGATGGGTTCGCGATTGGTCTTCTGATTGCAGGCGGCCAGCAGCGCGTTCAATGACAAGGGATATTGATCGGGTGTCGTAATTTCTTTCTCGATCAGCGCGCCGAGCACGCGCGCTTCAAGCGCTGACAGTTCGTGATTCACGCGCCACCGCCGGGCATGGCGAACCTCGGCTCGCGTTTTTCCATGCTGGCCTTGACCGCTTCGATTTGCTCGGGCGAGCCCAGCAGCGTGCGTTGCAGCGCCTCCTCAAGCGCGAGGCCGCTAGTCGCGTCGGCGCACCAGGCCTCGTTCAACAGCCGCTTGGCGGCGCGCACAGCAGGGGGCGAGCGACTTGCAATGCTACGTGCGATGTCGAAGGCCACCGCCAAGGGATCGGCGGCGACGCGCGTGACGAGACCCAGCTGCAAGGCTTCCTGCGCGTCGACTATGCGTCCGCTCAGGGTCAACTCCTTGGCGACATCGAGTCGCACCAGCGCCGGCAGGGTTTGGCTGAGGCCCATGTCGGGGATAAGTCCGTATTTGATTTCCATCACCGACAGGCGTGTATCCGGCGCGGCGATACGCAGATCGGCAGCCAGGGCAATCTGACAGCCGCCGCCAAAAGCAACACCGTGCAGCGCGGCGATCACCGGCACCGGCGCGGTCTGCCAGGCCATCGCTGCGCGCTGTGCGCGATTGTCAGCACCCCCATCGCGGGCCAGCAGCCGGGCCAGCACCGCGCACACTGCGGCCGGCCCCTTCAACATCTCAGCCATGATGGAAAAATCGAGCCCGGCGCAGAAACTCGCGCCATTGCCCGACAGCACCGCGACGCGGACGGCAGGATGGTCTGCCAGCGTTGCGGCAGCGGCGTTGATCGCATCGAACATTTCCAAGGTCAGGGAATTGTGTTTATGCGGGCGGTTGAAACGAATGTCGGCAATGCCCTCGGCAATACTGACGGTAACGAGGTCGCTCATGGCGTGCTGCTCCTGAAATTCAAATTGCGGAGGTGATACGCGAGCGCATGAGATCGATGCGATCGTTGCCGAAATACATGTCGTCGCCGTCCAGGAACAAGGTCGGTGAGCCATAGCCGCCGCGCGCCACTACTTCTTCGGTGGCCTGCCGCAGGCGATCTTTGCACGACGCGCTGGCGATACCATCGAAGAAACGCTGACGGTCGATGCCAACGCTGGCGGCAATCGCGGCCAGCTCATCGTCCTGGGAAATATCGGCGAGCTCGCTCCAATAGCGCTTGAACACCGCGCGCACAAAGGGCACCAGGCAGCCTTCGTCCAGCGCCAGATAAGCGCCGCGCATGGCCTTCACGCTGTTGACTGGAAACACTGGCGGCGGGAAAGTGATTTGCGATCCGAGCAGTCGTGCCCAGTCGGCAAGGTCTTTGCGCATGTAGGCGGCCTTCAATGGCACCGGGGTCTCGCGCGACTGATAGACACTGGGATTGACGGTGTTGAAGATGCCGCCGACCAGGATCGGACGCCAGACAATCTCAACGTCTAGTCCCGCCATGCGGCTTTGCAGATATTCAAAAGCGAGGTAGGTCCACGGACTGGAACAATCGAAAAAACATTCGACGCGATGATTCATGACTGCCTCTCCCCTGTTTGTAAAATCAATTCACTGGCCGCGCTCACGGTAGTTCGCACACCACGCGCCCCATGACACGACGAGCGGCGATAGTATCGAAGCCACTCAGCAGTTCGTCAAAGCCGAGCCGCGCATGGACGTGGGGTGTGAGGCGACCGCTGGCTGCCCACGCCTCAAGCGCTGCGTGCACGGCGCGCCCGCCTTGCGGATAGACGCGGCCGTATTCGCCGGCACGCACGCCGATCACTGCGTACTGCTTCAACAGCGCATGATTGACCTTGACCGTCGGAATGCGCCCGCTCGCGAAACCGATCACCAGTACGCGGCCAAAGGGCGCCACGCAGTGCAGGGATTCATCGAAGACGTCGCCGCCGATCGGGTCATAGACCACGTCGACCCCGCGCCCATCGGTTAACTCTTTTACGTGTTCGCGAAAGCCGCCATCGGCGTAGTCGAGGACTTGCTGGGCGCCCTTGGCACGCACCAAGTCGAGCTTGGCCTGGCCGCTGGCCATGGCGATCACCCGCGCGCCGAGCGCGACCGCAAGGTCGACTGCGGCCAGGCCGACACCGCCGGCTGCGCCATGCACGAGCACCGTCTCGTCGGGCTTGAGACCCCCACGCACCACCAGTCCGACATAGGCCGTCTTGTAAGCGATGATGAAGGCCGCGCCGTGGGCATAGTCGAAACCCTCGGGCAGGCGCATGCAGTCGTCGGCCGCGGCCGTAACGCGCTCGGCGGCGGCACCGAAGCGCATCGAACCCATCACCCGTTGGCCGGACGTGAAACGCGCAACCTTCGTGCCCACCGCCAACACTTCGCCAGCAAACTCGGCACAGGGTGCGAAGGGCAATGGAGGTTTCAATTGATAGCGACCCTGCACCATCAGCAGGTCAGGAAAGCCGAGCGCAAAGGCGCGATTGCGCACCAGGATTTCATCAGCCCCGGGCGCGGGCGACGCGACCTGCTCCATCACCAGATCGTGATAATCTCCGAACGCATGGCAGCGCCACGCGCGGTGAGACGAGGTGGTCTCGAGCATGCGTCAGCTATCCCCTTGAACGGCAGGCATCATAATCGGAATCCCAATGATCACGTTATCCAGACAGGCGGCCGCTGTGGCCGACATCCTCAAGGCACGCAAAGAAACCGTTGGCGTCGCGGAATCCTCCACCGGCGGTCTGATCTCGGCCAACTTGTTGGCGGTGCCGGGTGCGTCGGCCTATTTCATCGGCGGCACCATCATCTACACCCTGCGCGCACGGCGCGAGCTGCTCGGCATCGACAAGGTCACACTCGATCGCCAGCAGCCCCTGACCGAAGCCTATGTCGCGCTGTGCGCGCAGACCATACGCACCCGCCTTGATGCGACCTGGGGCATAGCCGAACTCGGCGCGACCGGCCCGGCCGGCACCTCTTATGGTCATCCACCCGGCATCTGTGTACTGGCGGTGGTCGGCACCGTGACGCTTACACGACGCATCGAAACCGGCAGTCCCGATCGTGAAGGCAATATGCAGACCTTCACACGGGCCGCACTGGAGTTGCTGCACGAAGCGCTAGAGCAATGCCCTTGAGTCGGTCCGTGTAATGGAAGCTTCGTTCTGGCAGCAACGCTGGGCCGCCCAACAGATCGGCTTTCACGAAGCCGAGGTCCACCCCATGCTGCTCAGCCACGCAGCGAGTCTGGGCACCACCGGGCGTGTGTTCGTCCCCCTCTGCGGCAAGTCCAATGACATGGTTTGGCTGCGCGCCGAGGGGCACGAGGTAGTCGGGGTAGAACTGGCGGAACTCGCCGTGCGCGCGTTCTTTGACGAGCACGACATGACGGCGACGCAGCTAGCGGCGGCGCCCTTCGAAGTGTTCAGCGCCGGCGGTTATCGGCTGCTGTGCGGCGATTATTTCGCGCTGACCAACGTCCAGCTCGGTGACTTCGGCGCGGTCTACGATCGCG
>JANMJF010000766.1:0-13788 GCA_031371245.1 Pseudomonadota bacterium
CGTGCAAATAGTGAGACTGACACCATGACAGTCGCTCGCAGTACCGCCAGTGTCGTGAAGGACGGCCGGCCACGTTGCCCGTGGGTGGAGCTCGCCAAGGCCGACTATGTCGCCTACCACGATGAGGAATGGGGCGTGCCGGTACACGATGACCGTCTGATGTTCGAATACTTGACCCTGGAAGGCGCGCAGGCGGGCTTGAGCTGGTATACGGTGCTGCGCAAGCGCGACGCCTACCGTAAGGCTTTTGCCAATTTCGATATAGCGCGGGTCGCACACTTTGACGCACGCAAGATTGAGGCGCTGATGGCTAATGTGGGTCTGGTGCGCCACCGCCAGAAGCTCGAATCGACGGTTGGTAATGCGCGCGCCTGTCTCACGGTGCAGAAAGAGTTCGGCGGTTTGTGCGCCTTCATGTAGTCTTTCGTCGAACACGCCCCGCTGGTCAATGCGCCGCGCACGCGTGCCGACTATCGCACCACCAGTGCGCAATCGGATCGCCTGAGCGCAGAGCTCAAGCGTCGCGGCTTCAAGTTCGTCGGTTCGACCATCGTGTATGCGCTTATGCAGGCTACCGGGCTGGTCAATGATCATGCCCATGACTGTTTTCGTCAGTCTGAGTTGGTAGGGGTCTGCGCGGCGCGCTGAGACGATTTCCCCTCGACCGAAAAAAAACGGCGGTCCTTGACCGCCGTTTTCGTTTGCGCGGGTAGCCTCGTGTTTACAGCTCGACCGGAATTCGCGTCCAGTTACCAGCCTTGAAACGGATCGCGGTGGCGCGTCCACCCAACACCACGATGCTGCCATCGGGCATCACAACAGGGGTCTTGAGCCACGACAACAGATGCAACTGCGTACGGTCGGCGAGTTTCCACTGCGCGCCGTCAAGTACGCCGATCAAACCGACCGCACCGGCGATCAGCGGTTTGCCGTCGGGCAGCAAGGTGATGCCGAAGATCCCTTCGCGGCCCGGTGTCGGATTGTCGCTCCAGGTTACACCACCATCACGACTGACCTCGCTGATGCCGGCGGCACCAACCAGCCAAATCTGGTCGCCCTGGGAAAAGCCGCCCAGCCAATAGGCCGGCTCGGGTTCGTGCGGCACGATACGGGTGTCGCGACGGATCCAGGTCGCGCCATTGTCCTCGCTCTGCAGCACCATGCCGAATTCGCCGCCAATGGTGACCTTGCCGTTCGAAACCAGCACCACGTTCCACGACACGTCGCCAACGCGGAACGGCGGGCCGGGGTTGAACTTGAAGCCAATGCTCGGTGCCGGGTTCTCGTCGAGCTGATGGGCAACCTGCAGGAAGCCTTCGTCGGGATACAAGGTGTAGTCGGTATCGGCGACGACCGGTTTGCCACCGACAGTGGCGGTGAACTGTACGGTGTCGGCGATGATGTTGCTGACGCCCATGTAGTAGTCAGCCGGCTGGCCGGCCGGAAAAGTCGCGAGCGGCTGCACAACGTCCTTGGCCTCGACGGCGTCGAATTTTTTCCCATCGCTACTACGTGCCAGCAGGCCGCGAGCGCCGACCACCCAGATGTTGTTGCCCTCGTGGGCAATATCGAGCACCGGTTCGTTGAATTCCGACAAAGCGGCGAGCTCGGTGATGGTCTTGCCGTCGTAGCTGTAGACCTTGCCCGTTGCGCTGCCGATCAGCACCGTGGAATCGGAGATCGCGTCGAGGCAAGTAAAATCTTCGTCCGGGTGATCCGCGAGTAGCTCAAGTTTCGCCGCGTCCTCACTCACTTTGAGCTGACCGACCACGCCGTGGTGGCCCGTAACCACGATGCTCTGCAAGCCCGGCAGATAGGCACCGTCCAGTAAATCTGTTTTCAGTGGTACGCGTTTCGTTGCGCTTGCGTCATCGTCGCTCTGGTCCTGCGCGAGGCTCGTAGCCGTCGCTGCGAAGAGCAGCAGCAGGCCCGTTATTGATCGCCATTTAAGTGCGCTCATTAGGTATCCCGATTGATTAAAGGTGGAAATTGTTTGTTGGCGCCGCTCCCCCGCCCCAGCACGGGGGGCGCTAAAGTACCAATACAACCACTGCCACACAAGTTGGAAAAAACGCGTCAGAGAGCCTTGGCCAGGGCCGCATACCGACCGCCAAAATAAAGCAGTGGTTCGACCCCAGGCACTTCATTAGTCACGACCCGATGCAGCTCACCGAGCATGATTTGGTGATCACCACCGGCCACAATGCTGCCGATTTTGCATTCGATTGCCAGCAGCACGCCGTCCAGTACAGGCGCGCCGGTGGCGCCGCGCGCATGAATGACGCTGTTGAATTTGTCTTCGCCTTTTTTCGCGAAGCGATTGGAAATATCCTGTTGGGTGCTGGCCAAAACATTAATGCAGAACACGCGAGAGTCGCGCATAGGCGCAAGCGTGTCTGAATTATTATCGACGCATACGATGAACATCGGCGGATCCAGTGACAGCGAGGTCACCGCATTCATGGTCAGGCCGTAGGGTTTGCCGGCGGCGTCTACGGTGGTGACAATGGAGACACCCGTAGCCCACAGGCCGCAGGCACGCCGAAACTCATCTGGTGTAATCGTGCTGTCGTTCATTTTTGATCCAAACTGGTTCAATACAAGACGCCAACTCTGCAACGAAGCTAGCGCACGCGCAAGGTGAGTAGGCGAGCCATTGTGTGCTTCGGCGTGGTGGCCGGCGCAAGGTAAATCGAGTCGCGACGATGCGGTCGACAGAGCGCGTGATCGACAGAATTTCTGCGCCAGGCTTCGCTACTCTGCAAACAGAGCGGTGTCATGACGAACGGTCGGCGACCGCAGACACGCGCGGCTTTTGCGTCCGATCGCCCGATGATGGTCCGCACCGAGGCAAAACTGTCCCGTCATGGGACCGCCGCGCGCCGTCGGCGTGGCTAAATTGAATGGCTTGCTTGACCCCTGCGGATGGTTAGGGCGAGAGTTCGGCAAGCCAAAATATGTGGTTAATATCCAACGTTTTAAGTGTTTGACTTTTGCCACACTCGTGGCAGAATCGCCTCCGCACAGGTAATTGTCGTTGCAGATTTACGTCGTATGGCCGCTACTCGCTTTGCGGTCATGCAGCAAAGGATTGCAGCGGCTCGCTTCGAAACAGCTTGCGTTACTGAAGCAAGCCGTTGGAGCGAAGCGGGCACGGGGCTCGCGTGCGTTGAACGTCTGAGCCGGATGCTCGAGTACATGACACCGGAATTGCCGGCAGGAATCGCGAATGGCTGTGAGCCCCACACGGAACTCACGGCTTGGTTAAATGAGGGAAGACATGGGAGATAAATCCATGAAGCAACCGAAAGGCGTGTTTCGAACAGCCTTAGCGGCGGCGCTGGCGCTCGGCGCCTCGCAAGCGCATGCCGTGGTGACTTTCGACGCCATGGGCGGCGAACTGGGAGTCGAGGGATCCTTGACTAGTACGGTACGCGCGCGCGTCGGCGCGGGCCCGGCATATGTCGGTCAATGGCTTCAGCGGCTGCAGATCGAAGCCGGCTTGAATTACGACAACGTCGGCATCTTCGACAAACTCAGCTTCGTCACCGTGGTGCGACCCGAGTACGACATCGCAATGGACACCGGAGAATTCTCCGACGGCCGCATTGGCGACGGCGCCACCGGGCATGCGCGTACCGACCTGCATGACTTCAGCTTCGAAAACGATGCACTCGGCTTCGGTGGCTTCGACTTCATCCTCGGCAGGGGAACGAACACGACTGGTGGTATTGGCAAGAACGTCCAGGAAGGCTTCACCAACGCCGCAACGCTGCAAAAGCAGTTCGAAGTGGCGTTCGCCAATGCCGGTGACGGTACTCGCACCAAGAACCCGGCGGGTTTCGGCGCGAACAGATCGTCGTTCCCATTGGTTGTGCAAAAAGCTTCCAATCTGCATCTCGATTGCGCGCATTGCACGGATCTAAATCTCGATCCCATCGACGTTGCGACCGGTAACACCGACTCCAACGGCCGACTTTATCCCTTCCGCGAACTCTATGTGGACGCGGTGGCTGGCGATTTCTGGTTCCGCGTCGGCAAGCAGCAGATCGTGTGGGGTAAGACCGACTTCTTCCGTCTGCAAGACATTATCAACCCCATAGACTTCGGCCAGCATTTCTTCTTCGACTCCTTCGAAGACATCCGCATTCCGCAGTGGATGGCTTCCGCGCAGTGGAAGTTCGGCTCGTTCGGTCCGTTGACTGACAACGCGCTGCAGGTGGTATGGAATTTCGACCGTTACCAGGGTGTAGGCCTCGGCAACCCGTCGCAGTTCTGGGCCCATCCCTTTGCTAAAGACATCAGCACGTTCGCGATCTTCAACACCTATTTCTCGGTTGAACCCTGTGTCTCCTCGGACACCGCGTTTGGCGGGAATAGGAGCGGTCTGAACAGTCGTCACACCAAGTTTGCCGCGAGCGACGTGTGCGGAGCGCTGGGTCCGAACGACAAGCGCATGCCGTCCGGTTTCGGCCAGCCTGTCGGTTTGAGCGCCAACAACCGTCCGGAATACAGCATCGAGAACACCGAAGCCGGCTTGCGTTGGGAGTTCCGTGTGAGCGACTGGCGGGTGGCCATCTCGCATTGGTATGGCTGGAACGATGTGCCGGTGTTCAAGTTCCATTCGGTCAACCTGCCGACCCGCTATGTCAACGGTGTGCTGCCGAACGACGTGTTGATCGGCGACCTGAATGCGCTTCGCCAGGACATCACGACTGTCAATGGTAAGCCGGACGAGAACCCGCTGACGTTTGCAAAGCGCCAGATCAAGAAGGGCAACCTCGTGCCTTTTGGTACCACTGGCGCATGCGTCGGTTGTACCGGCCACGCAGTCAACAACACCGGCGCTTTCGGCGGTGCGGTATTGGCCGGTGTGAACGATCCGGTGCTGGTGACGACGCCGCAGAATGCGGCGAAACTGCTCGCCAAGCGCGCCAATGATCCGGCGCTCCGCCTGGCTGCCAAGCAGGCGCTGGCAAGCGGCAACTACCAGCCGCTGTGGAGTGGAACGAATCCCACGCTGAAGGGCGCGAAGGGTGCGAAGGGCGGCAGCTATGCGCCGTTCGCTAACTGCGGGCGCGAAATTGGCGGTACGTTCTGCAGTCCGCTGGCGGGTGGCCAAACGTCGGAAGAGTACAAGCAGGCTCATACTTTGGGTCTGTCCTTCGACTATTTCGAGCAGTACACCGGCACGGTGTGGCGCGTGGAATCGTCGTGGACCTTCAAGGAACTGGTGGCCAACACCAATCAAGCTGATTGGGTGGGCAACAGTGACGTCATGCGTTGGTCTATTGGTATCGACCGCCCGACCTTTCTGAAGTGGCTGAACAAGGACCGCACGTTCTTTCTGTCCCTGCAGTTGTTCGACACGTGGTACATGGATCATGAAGGTGGTGACCACACCGGCATGCTCAATGACACGCATAACTTCATCACGACGTTCTTCTTCATCGGTAACTACATGCGCGATCGCTTGAAGCCGGTGGGATTCATCGTGTGGGAAGAGGCGTCCAATTCGTGGGTGGCTGGTTTGAACCTCGAGTGGCTGATGGACAACCATTGGTCGGTCAAGGGTGGTTTGCACACGATCTGGGGTGGAACCAACAACAACACGCACGACACTGGGCCGTTCACGAACTTCATCGCGGCGGACTCCAGTTTCGTACAGAATCCTTATGTGAACGCACCTTTCGGTATCGCTCACCAGGGTTTGGGTGCCGTGCGTAGCTACGACGAAATCTTCTTCGAGCTGAAGTACCAGTTCTAAGCAGACCAGGATGTCCTCGCGCGCGGCCGCCACGGCCGCGCTGCGACGACAGCAGAATTCAAAACGGGAGGTCTTCGCCTCCCGTTTTTTTGTGCACGATTTTTGTGCTCGGTCGCTGTTACCCCGGACCCGCGAACGGGTGTTCCTGGCTACGATCGCTTACCATCGTCACGCGTGAATGTTGTCTGCTCGAAGGCAAAGAGAGTGATTGCCATGATTAAGCCCGTTCTCCCCCATGGGGTTTGCCTGATACTGGCGCTCGTCGCAGGCACAGCTGCCGCCGATGGGGTGCCGTCCAAGAGCGCCTCCCGCGCTGTCCCAAGTGGACAGACGAACAAGCCTACCGATGTCGACGCACAGGGCGACTCGCGCATGGTTCGCGAAGCCGTCTCCGTCGCGCGCCAGCTGCGCAAGTCGGACAATGTTTACGATCAGGTCGCCGCTGCCGGCACGCTGGTCGATATCGGTGATAAGGAGTCGCTGCAGTTCCTGGCCGATACCCTCGCCCATCCAGACTGGTCGCTGATGCGATCGGCCATCGACATGTTGCTGAATGTGCAGCATCCGGCGGGTATCGATCTCATCTATCGCGCTTCCCAAATCAATCCCGAAGGCGTGTTCGTGAAATTCCTCTCGGAGTCGCTGGCCACCCGCCCCCGCGAAGACATGGCCGAGTTCTTGATGACCGCACTCAAAGCGGACGACAGCTGGGTGAAAAAGCATGCACTGCAAGCACTGGCGCAGCTACCATTCAATGACAAGGAAAAGCGCATCCGCTCGATTGCCGAAGACGCGCATCAGGATTCGATGACGCGTGCCTATGCCTACTATGTGCTGATGGATACCGCCGCCAGGCAGCAATCGCTCGATAAACTGCTCGAGCTGGCTGCCAACGGCAGTCCTGACGCCCAAGAAGCGGCGGCGGTTGGTCTGGGCTTGGTCAAGAACGCTAAGACCGAGGCTGCACTGCATGCACTAGAGAATTCGGACAACGCACGCGCCCAGCTCGCGGCCTACGCCAGTGATGCAGGTTTCGGTACGGATACTGCAATTTCAAAAATCGTCGACAAGATTGCCCACGGCGAGGGCATGGAGTCGTCGGTCGCTGCGGCCAGCGTACGGCGCATGCCAGGCCCCATCGCCAGTCAGATATCGGCGCTGGTGACGAGCTGCTGCAAGCTCGATACTGAGGTCGCCGCGCGCCTGCTGGAGTCGTGGGCGACTATCGACGCTGACCCGAGCAAGATGTTCGAATGGGGCTTGCATAACGCCGACGCCTCGGTGCGCATGCAGGCGGTATGGTTGGTCGGCGAGCGCCATGATCGCAAATATCTGCCGGTCATCGGACCGATGTTGAAGGACCCAGACAGCGGAATACGGGCGATGGCGTCGTGGGCTATAGTTCGCATCCTCGGCGACGAATACGACCCTGGGGTTGAAATCTAGCAGCGCATTTATCGTGAGCGACGCCGAAACAAAGTCCGTCGTGGGGGCCTGGCAAGTCCTGACGTCCGACGAGCTGTACCGCAATCCGTATTTCGCCTTTCGTCGTGAGACCTGCATGCTGCCCAATGACAGCATCATGCCCGCCTACTATGTGTGGGAGATGGTGGATTGGGTCAACGTGGTCGCGCTCAACTGCGATGGGCAGCTGATACTGGTTAATCAATATCGGCACGCCGCGAGAAAACGCTTCGTCGAATTCCCGGGCGGCACCATCGAACCAGCGGGCAACGAAAGCCCGGAGCAGGCGGCGCGGCGCGAGCTGCGCGAGGAAACCGGCTATGTGCCGGGTGCACTCCATTACCTCGGGATGCACTATCCTAACCCGGCGCTGCAAGACAATCGCATGCATGTCTACCTCGCCACCGATTGTCTGCGGATAGGTGAGCCGACGTTGGACCCTTTCGAGGACATCGAAGTCGAACTCGTCGGGCTGCCGGACTTGCTGCGCATGATTGAGCAGGGCCTGCCCATGAACTCCTTGATGATGGCGTCATTGACGCTTGCTCTGCCCGCCATCAAGAAGTTCTGTTCGACACCGTTTGCCGCATTGTGAGCCGGCCTGCTCGGTGCCGCTGCTGCAAGATCCGGCTGCTCAATCACTCCATTCAATACTAGGGGCGGTCATGGTGCTCAAAAACCTGCGATCTGTGCTGCGCGCTGTCGTCGTGCTGGCCGTTCTACCGGGCTCGGCGCACGCTGGTGATTTCGATTTCGATATTGCCCAGGCGACGTCGCTCTCACCTGCGGCCGGCACCGTCATCGCGGCGGACAATCTCGAACAGTTTGCGCAATTCGTCGATCCTGACTTCGCCGAATTAATCAAGCTAGGCTGGGTGACTATTACGGTCGGCGAGCCCTTATCTTTCGATCAACACCCCAATTACATTGCGGCGACGGAGAAGCATGCCGGCCAAACCCAGCTTGGCCAGCAGCCCGGTGAACTTTTGAACTATGTCGCGGGCCGGCCGTTTCCTGGCGAGCTGGCCACGGATGACCCGCGCGCCGGCGAAAAGCTGGCCTGGAACATGCGCTACGCCTATGCCGGCGACGGTGGCGAAATACCGGAGATGCACTGGTATTACCGTGACATGCGCGCGCAGAAGGTCGAGCGCGTGTTGGAGTTCGAGGCGGCTGCGATGCGTTTCATGTACCGCCATGTCATCGAGCCGATCCCGGAGATCAAGGACAATGGCTACAAAGTCTATAACGCGGTCACCCTGACCGCACTCGACCCGGGCGACGTCGCCAACACCAAGCTCATGATCTTCTACAACAGCGACGATCGTGCCGAGGAGCAGGGCTGGATGTATGTGCCGCTGCTGCGCCGCGTGCGTCGCATCGCGACGTCCATGCGCACTGATTCTTTTCTCGGCAGCGACATCATGATCGAGGACTTTCTCGGTTACAGCGGCCGCATCATGGATATGGATTGGTCCTATGGCGGCGATCGTTACATTCTGCTGCCGATGTATCGTCACGATCAGGTGCCGCATTCCGCCAAGAAGGCGCGCAAGTTCGATCACTATTACGTCGACTTCGGCGGCAATTCCGGCTGCTTCCCCAACGTCACCTGGCAACTGCGCAAAGTGCACGTGCTGGAGGGCAAACCGAAGCGCTCGGATCATCCTTTGTCCAAACGTTATTTCTACGTCGACGCGCAGACCGAGTTCCCAGTGTTCGGCAAAGTCTATGACCGCGGCGGGGCGCTGTGGAAATTCTTGTACGCCGGGCTGGCGCACCCCGACTTCCACCTGCCGGAGAACAAGGGCAGCGGCGTGCCGATGCTCGATTCCTCGGCGGTCATCGACATTCAGAACAAGCACTGCACGACCCTACAGATGTTGACGCGCGTGAATATCCCGAAAATGAAAGCGCGAGACTTCGAGCCATCGTCACTGAACGTCGGCGCGCGCTGAGGCCGTGGCCGCGCTGCGCAATGCGTTCGCGCGGCGCCTTGTACTACACTAGCAACCGGTTGTGCGTCGCTTGACGGCGGCCACTTGAGACCCACCAAAAAATCGAATGCGTGCTTTCGCGCGCGGGAGGAGTATTGCGATGGCGAGTCCACAAGCGCAGGCGATGAAGGATCTCTACCACAGCTGGCTGGATACGATGGCCAAGCATCCCTCTCTCGGGATCGACGGCACGCGCGATCTGTTCGAGCACTGGGGTGATCTCACGACCGATCCCGGTGGTGTCGATTACCTTGAGATCGATGCCGGCGGCGTGCAGGCGATGTGGGCCATCCCTACGGGTTGCGCCGAGGATCGCGTGGCGCTGTGTACCCATGGTGGGGGCTATGTGGCAGGCTCGATGTATTCCCATCGTAAGATGTTTGGGCACATCGCCAAGGCCATCGGTTGCAAGGCGCTTATCGTGCATTTTCGCCGTGCACCAGAGCATCCCCATCCGGCGCCGGTCGACGACACGGTGGCGGCCTATGGCTGGCTGCTGAAGCAGGGTTACAAGCCGCAACATATTTGCACTACCGGTGATTCGGCGGGCGGGGCATTGTCGACTACGGTACTGCTGGCGGCGCGCGACAAAGGCCTGCCACTGCCGGTCGCAGCGATGCCGATGTCGCCGTGGTATGACATGGAATCCAAGGGCGAATCGCTAAAGACCAACGCCGACAAGGACTGTCTGGCCAACGAGACGATGGTCAAGACCATGGCCGCCACCTTTCTCGGTAGCGCCTCTCCGCTCGACCCGCTTGCCAATCCGCTCAAGGCTGATCTGAAAGGCCTGCCGCCGATCTATATTCAGGTCGGTGGCGACGAAGCACTGCTCGATGATGCGCTGCGCTTTGAGAAATTAGCTAAAGCAGCGGGTGTCGATATCCGCTGCGATGTCTATCCGGAAATGCAACACGTGTTTCAATTCATGGCCGGTCGCGCACCGGAAGCCGACGAGGCCATTCAACGCATGGCAGCGTGGGTCAAACCCAAGTTGGGCTTGTAGCCGCAGCCAGCGACACACTGACCGTCTTCTAATTTAGCGATGGAATAGAGCGCTCGATGAACACCCCTGATTACGATCCTCGCGCGCTGTTTGATCTCAGTGGCAAACGCGTGCTCGTCACTGGCGCCTCAATGGGTCTGGGCAAACGCTTTGGCTGGACGTTGGCGCGGGAGGGTGCCGAAGTCATCCTGGCGGCGCGCAGCGAGGACAAGCTGCGCGAACTGGCGGACAGCATCGCGGCCTTTGGTGGGCGTTGCCAATGTGTGTCCCTGGACGTGCGCGATCGCGTCGCGATCCGCGCCTGCGTCGACAAGATAGAGCAGAGCGGTGCGATCGACGTGCTGGTCAACAACGCCGGCATCGCCATCGTGAAAGCGCCTGAGCGTTATCAAGACGACGATTGGGACAATGTCTATGAAACCAATCTGCGCGGTCCGTGGACGCTGGCACAGGCCATCATTCAGCACCGCCTGAAAGACGGTCGGCCCGCCAGCATTATCAATATCGCCTCGATCCTCGGTATTCGGCCGCTGGGGCATCTCGCGCCCTACGCGGCGGCCAAGGCCGCCTTGATCAATCTAGGCCGCGAACTGTGCGTCGATCTGGCGGGCAAGGGCATACGTATCAATGCGCTCGCCCCAGGCTACTTCGAAACGGAAATGAACCGTGACTGGTTGAAATCACCGGCCGGCGAACGTCTGCGTCAGCGCATTCCGAGCGGCCGCTTCGGCCAGCCCCAAGATCTGGATGGCGCGATCCTGTTCCTGGCCTCGGACGCGTCGGTATTCATGAACGGCAGTCTCTTGACTATCGACGGTGGGCATACGGCGGGTCTTTAGTTTTTCACCGCTCGCCGTCTACAGACTCCACACCACCAGACGCCAATCCAACACGGCGCTTTCTTGGTAGCCGTCCTTGCCCGCTAGCGCACGTTTGGCAAAAGTCAGCGCGTGCAACTCATACAACTTGCCACCGGCGGCGACCGGCGTCGCGCCTGTCACGCTGAACTCGGTACGGATGATGTCTTCCTCCAGCACCGGGGCGGTGTGCTCGCAGCCCTGCCAGCCGATCAAGGTCAGCATATTGGGCAGTGCGCGGCCGATCTGCGCCAAGGTGATGGAGATGGTGTGACCACCGTAGACCAGACGCTTGCCGAGATAGCTGCGCGAAGCATCGGTATGGGTGAAGGCGATGTTGCCGGTGATGCGCACCAGCTCGGGCGCACAGGTCACGGTGTCCTGCGGACCTATCACGACCCGATCGCCGACCGCCAGCGGCGGCGCCGGCACGAGATAGCGTTCGGGTGCCATCGCCGCCAGCTTCCAGCCCTGCGGGATCGCGGCCGTCAGTTGCCCATCGTGCAAGCGCTCGGGTATCCAGTCGAAGGAGTCGTCGCGGCCGGTGTCGGCACTGGCATCGCGGCAGGGGATCATCGGGCAGCGCCAGTACTGCATGACACGCAGGCCGTTCTGATTGGTGGTTGCCATTTCCAGCGCGACCATGCCGGTGGCATCACGTCCCGGTTTGACCTTGTTCTGCCGCAGACCGACCACTTTAGTCGTGGTGGTGAGCGTGTCACCGACATACACCGGCGCCAACAGCAACAGACCACGGTAGAAGAGATTGCCCTTGACCTGCTGCGAGGCAAACGTGGTCTGGCCATTGACCAGGTTGATGACCATCATCGGGTGCACCAGCGCGCGCGACTCGCCGGTCACCGCTTGCGACAGGTGACGATCGAGAGGCAGGCGCATGCGATCGCCGGTCACCGACTGGTAGAACGCGGTATGGCCGTCTGTCACCGTTACCGCCGGCGCGGCGAAAACCTGACCGGCATGAAAGTCTTCGAAATAGGGTCCGTCAATGTAATGGTCGGCCATGGTTCCTCACCGTGCATTGCGACGCCAGAGCGCCACTGATCATGGAGCGCTCATCGGTGGTTTCGGTGAGCGGTGAAATCCTGTGCCGGTCGCTAAGGCCGGCGGTGCATCAAGCCGCAGTGAACTCGGCGCGCAAGGCCGCGCCCTGTTCATCCAAGGCGGGGACTGCCGCCGACGCCAGCATATCGCCAGTGCGGCGGATCAGGGACACTGGCTGACCGCCAGCGCTGATCTCCTTGCGCCGTAGGGCTGGGTGTTTCTGCAAGCCGGCGATGTCGTTGATGCTGCCGCAGGCGATGCCGGCGCGATTGAGTTTCTGCGCGAGTTCAGCCTGCGGGTAACGCGCGAATACCGCTTCCATGTCGACTCGTAAGGCGTCGCGGTTTTCGACCCGCAACACATTAGTGCGATAACGCGGATCGTCGGCCATCGCTGGTCGCTGCAAGCCGTCTTTGCACAGTTGTACCCATTCGCGATTGTTCTGAATGACGACAAAAATCGGCCCATCGGCCGCCGCATAGGCGCCATAGGGCGCGAGCTGGGCGTGGTCCATGCCGGTACCCGTCAACATTTTGCCGGTGTATTCGAGGATCGCCAGCGGCACTGCCATCCACTCCGATAAGACTTCGAACAACGACAATTCGATATGCGTACCAACACCGTTCTTGTCGCGCGCATAGAGCGCTTTCAATATTTCGCCGTAAGCACTCAGACCAGTGGAGATATCGCAGATAGATGCACCGACCTTGCTCGGCTCACCCGGCGTGCCGGTCACCGAGCACAAGCCAGTCTCGGCCTGGATCAAGGCGTCATAGGCTTTCATGTCGGCATAGGGCCCGGTGCTGCCATAGCCCGAGATGCTGCACATCACCAGTCGCGGATTTAAAGCATGCACGGCTGGGAAGCCAAAGCCCAAGCGGTCCACTGCACCCGGCTTCAAGTTCTGCACAAACACATCGGCGCGTACCAACATCGAACGCAGCAAGGCGCAATCGGCGGCCACTGTCAGATCAACCACGAGCGATTCCTTGCCCGAATTCAGCCACACGAAATAGGCACTCTGACCATGGATGGCGGTGTCATAGGCGCGCGCGAAATCGCCTTCGGGACGTTCGAGCTTGATGACCCGCGCGCCACCCTCGGCCAGCAGGCGCGTGCAATAGGGCGCAGCTACGGCCTGTTCGAGCGAAACAACCAGTAGATCCGAGAGAGGTAGTGTCGACATGGTGGGGTACTTTAGCCTCGCTCAATAGGAACGCGGCAGTTCCAACTCGTGTTCAGCGATATACGACAAGATCAGATTGGTCGAGATAGGCGCGATGCGGTACAGCCGCGACTCGCGGAACTTGCGCTCGACATCGTATTCCTCGGCCACACCGAAACCGCCGTGGGTCTGCATGCAGGTGTCCGCCGCCCCCCACGCCGCTTCCGAGGCCAGCATCTTGGATAGATTGGCATAGGTGCCAGCATTCTCGCCCGACTCGTATTTGCGGCAGGCCTTTTCCAAGACCGCTTCGGCCGCTTCGGTGTTGGCGAAAGCCTGCGCGATCGGAAACTGGATGCCTTGGTTCTGGCCAATGGGGCGACCGAACACCACACGCTCACGCGCGTAATCCGCTGCCTTCTTGATGAACCAGCGCGCGTCGCCGATGCACTCTGCGGCGATCAGAATGC
>JANMJF010000001.1:0-2368 GCA_031371245.1 Pseudomonadota bacterium
CAGGCGGTCGCCAGTTCCCGGGAGTGTCGATGTGAACGCAATCAAAGCTGCTGATGTGATCCAGAGCGTGGCCGACGCGCTGCAGTACATTTCCTACTACCACCCGCCGGATTACATCAAGAATCTCGCGCGCGCCTATGAGCTTGAGCAGTCCACTGCGGCCAAAGACGCGATGGCGCAGATCCTGATCAATTCGCGCATGTGCGCCGAGGGCCATCGACCGTTGTGTCAGGACACCGGCATCGTCAATGTGTTCTGCAAGGTCGGCATGCAAGTGCGCTGGGCGGATGACATGCTGCTCGAAGACATGATCAACGAAGGCGTACGCCGCGCCTATCTGCATCCCGACAACAAATTGCGCGCTTCGGTGCTGACCGATCCGGCCGGCGCGCGTCGTAATACCAAGGACAACACGCCGGCTGTCATCCACGTGCAACTCGTGCCCGGGCATGAAGTGGAGATCACGGTCGCGGCCAAGGGCGGCGGCTCGGAGAACAAATCCAAGTTCGTGATGTTGAATCCTTCCGACAGTATCGTCGACTGGGTACTCAAGACCGTGCCGACCATGGGCGCGGGCTGGTGCCCGCCGGGCATGCTCGGTATCGGCATCGGTGGCACCGCCGAAAAAGCGATGCTGATGGCCAAAGAATCGCTCATGGACCCGATCGACATGCAGGAGCTGATTGCGCGTGGCGCGCAGAATAATCTCGAAGCGCTGCGCACCGAGCTCTACCAGAAGGTCAACGCACTCGGCATCGGCGCCCAGGGCCTCGGTGGTCTGACCACCGTGCTCGACGTCAAGATCATGGATTATCCGACCCACGCGGCGTCGCTGCCGGTGGCGATGATCCCGAACTGCGCGGCCACCCGTCATGTGCATTTCACCCTTGATGGCGCGGGCATCGCTGAGTTGCCGACGCCCAAACTCGCCGACTGGCCGCAGATTACCTGGTCGGTCGGCAATGCGCGGCGCGTCAATCTCGACACCGTCACGGCCGAGGACATCAAGGCCTGGCAGCCGGGTGAGACTATCCTCCTGTCGGGGGCGATGCTGACCGGGCGCGATGCTGCGCATAAACGTATCGAAGAGCTCTTCGCGCGCGGCGAAACGCTACCGGCCGGTGTCGATTTCAAAGGCCGCTTCATCTACTACGTCGGGCCGGTTGATGCGGTGCGCGACGAAGTGGTGGGCCCGGCCGGCCCGACCACTGCTACGCGCATGGACAAGTTCACCGAGATGATGCTGGCCAAGACCGGTTTGCTCGGCATGATAGGCAAGTCCGAACGTGGCCCTAGCGGCATCGAGGCCATCAAGCGTCATAGCGCGGTCTATCTGATGGCGGTCGGCGGGGCGGCTTATCTGGTCTCGAAGGCGATCCGCAAGTCGCGGGTGGTGGCCTTTGAGGATCTCGGCATGGAAGCCATCCACGAATTCGTGGTGGAGGATATGCCGGTAACGGTGGCGGTCGATTGTCGTGGCATCTCAGTCCACGACACCGGCCCGCGCGAGTGGCAGGCCCGCATCGGCAAGATTCCGGTCAAGGTCGAGGCCTGAGTCTGGAACGGCCCTGCGCGACGCGTGAGGGTCGTGCGGGGTGGGAGAGGAACTCAGCTCAGCAGTTGCAGACCGCACTCCAGCTGCGCGCCGGGTTTGGTCGGGTCGACATAGTCTTCGTTATCGGGCACATCATGGGCGTCGAGATAGTCGGCCAGAGTCTGCTCGTTCCAGTCGAACACCGGCGCCACGCGCAAGGTGTTCTGCGCACCGCGCGATACGACGCCCAAACCACGGCGGAATTCGTTCTGCTCGCGGCGTACGCCAGTGAACCACACGTCCGGCTTCAATTCATTGAAGGCGCGCTCGAAGGGCTCAAGCTTGGTCTCGTGGGCGAAGCGTGCGAATTGCGGCGAGTCGCTCGCCGGCAGCCCGCCCGACGCGGCCCGACGTGCGGCGGTGACATAGGGTGTATAGGCGCGCAGATTGAGCTGCAAACGCTCGCGCAATTCCTCGATATAGCGATAGGTGGCCGGCGTGTTGTAGCCGGTATCGATCCAGAGCACGGGGATATCCGGGCAGGCGCGGGTGACCATGTGCAAGAGCGCGGCGGAGCGGGGACGAAAATTGGTTGAGATCACCGGGTTGTTGGCGCGGGCCAGGGCCCAAATGATGATCTCGGCGGCACTTGCGCCTTCGAGATCACGGTTAGCTTCGGCGAGATTGGCCGGTAGAGTCAGCGGGTTGGTGCTGAAGCTTGCATTGATGAGGCTCACGGCTGCGTCTCTATGCCAGTTCGATGGAGCGAATTCTGCCTTATACGGAATATAAGAAAATAGTTTAATTCCTCATATGAATATAGCCGTCCGCTAG
>JANMJF010000087.1:0-1530 GCA_031371245.1 Pseudomonadota bacterium
CTCGTCGCCGATGAAGGACAAACAGCCTTCGATGTCGATGAACTTGAGTTCGTCGGGCTTGATGATGTCGAGATAGCGCGGCTCGCGGAACGCTGCGTTCATCGCCTCGCGACTGTCGAACCAGATCTCGCCGACACCGTCGTAGTCAGGAATATCACCGAATAGCGAGCCCGCTGCGGCCTGGCCTGGTGCCGGATGATATTGGATATATTTGCGCACATGGCGCATGAACTCCGGGATGCTCTTGACCAGCGGCCCGTGTCGCTCGAACCAATAGCGACTGAATTCGTCGTGACTCATGCCGGACTTGCGACGGACGAAGACGATCATCGTGATCATGGGCTTGCCTTAACGTTGATTTGAAAAACTCCCGGCACCGAGCACGGCAAGGCCTAACCGGCGCGCGCGACTTGCACCAGGTTGTCGGAGAAGCTCGGTGCGTGACCGAGGTTGGCGAACTCGGCAGAACTTACGATGTTGACGGTGCCACGGTTCAACTGTCGCCAATAGCCCAGCGTCGTCACCACCACACCGGCATTGACGTCGTCACTCACGCGTGCACGCGCTGCGAAACTGCCCCGATCGTTGAACACCTTCACCCCATCGCCATCGCGTATGTCCCGTGAACTGGCGTCGGTAGGGTTGATCAGCACGAACTGCTCGCCCTGGCCTTTGATTTTCGTATCGATGTTGGCGTAGCAGGAGTTCAGAAAACCGTGGCTCTTGGGCGAAACGATATTGAGTGGATAACGGGCCGCCAGCGCCGGATTACTGTGGGCGCTCTCGCGTGGGGCGACATAGTCCGGCAGAGCGTCGATCGGCTCGCCGCCCTGCAACGCTTCATACATCTGGCGGAACGGCGGCGCAACAAAATTGCCGTGCACGGCAATACTCGATTTTAATTCGCACTTGCCCGAAGGCGTTGGAAAATTGCCGTCGCGATGGGGGGCACGCTCATCGGCACTGCCGAGCGCGAGCCGTGCATAGCCTTCGCGACGCAAGCGCGCGAGATCGATCCCGGCACAAGCCGGCGCGTCCCAGGCAATGAAATGCTCAAGACATTCGGCATCCGACCAGTGCAGACGTTCTTCGGTATAACCCATGTGCGTCGCCAGTTGCCGGAAGATCTCGGCATTGGACAGCGCCTCGCCCGCTGGCTCCACGCATTTCTCGTTGTAGGTGAGGTAGTTGTGGCCCCAGGCCAGGATGATGTCTTCCATCTCGGCGCCCATCGCCGCCGGCAGCACGATATCGGCATAACACGCGGTGTCCGTCAGAAAATGATCGGCCACCACCAGGAATAGATCCTCGCGCAGCAGGCCTTTGACGATTTTGTCAGTCTCAGGCGCCTGGGTGACCGGGTTGGTGTTCCAACACATCATGGCTTTAATCGGCGGGTCCATCGGCATCTCGTCGGTGAGATAACGGCCGAGCTGCAGATTGTTGATGACCCGTGTGCCAGCGGGAATCCAGTCGGCACGACACATGACGTCGAAGCGATAGGGATGCTCCCACACCGTCAAGGCAAAG
>JANMJF010000124.1:0-4408 GCA_031371245.1 Pseudomonadota bacterium
GCCGGTCGCATCGAACAACCAGCCCGCCACATAGGGACCGATCGCGGCCGGCGCGCCAGCGACCGCGAAGATCATGCCGACGATGGCAGCCACATGGGCACGCCCGAAAAGGTCGCCGCACAGCGGCGGCAGTAAGGTCACACCGCCACCGTAGGAGAATCCGAACAGCGTGGCCGCCAGCCACAGCATGGCGAGCTTGTCGGCGGTGGCGAACAAAAGGAAAGACACCGCCTGTAAGGCAAACACGCCGAGCAGCGCCGGTAAACGCCCGACCCAATCCGAGAACACGCCCGACAACAAACGCCCGACCACGCCGCCGATGCCGATCGCGCTGATCACCGACGCCGCCGCCACTTTGCTTAGACCGAGATCTTCGGCGTAGGCCGCACCATGCACGAAGGGCACGAAGACCGGCACCCAGGTCATGAAATAGATCGCAATGAGCAGCAGGAAGGGTTCGCTCCAACACACCTCGCTCAAGGCCTTGCCGGGCCCCAGCGCTGTCATTGGCGACGGTCTCGCGTCGCCGTCCGGCCACAAGCCAAGCGCTTCCGGATCGCGAACCATAAAGCGCGCGGCCACCAGCATGCCGCTGGCCGCGACGATGGCGATCACGGCCAGGCTCCAGCGCCAACCCCACACTGAAACCATCGCCGCCGCCACAGCCGGCACGATGAGATTACCGAGACTGCCGCCACTCGACGCCACTGCGACCGCCGTGCCACGCCGGCGGGTAAACCAGCGCGAGACCGTGGCATTACATGGCACCCAGGCCACGCTCATGCCGAGTGCGGCGACCACACCCAGGGTAATGTTCAAATGCCAGGGCTGCTGCACCAGCGCGCTGGTCCCCCAGCCGATCCCGAGCAGCAGCGCGCCGATGGTGATGACCGGGCGCGGACCGAAACGGTCCGTGGCGCGACCGGTGGCGGCGCTCAAAACGCTGTAGGCAAATACGTAGAGCGAATAGGGCAAGGCCGTCGCCGCGCGGCTCCAGCCGAGTTCGGCCGCCATGCCGCTGACGAACACGCCGTAACTGAACTGCAGACCGTAGGCGAAGAACAGCACGCTGAACGCGGCAGCCACCACCAGCCAGCCGCGAAACAGTCCGTTGCTGGCATTCGTCAGGGCGGTGTCACCCACGCTTGCATCACGGCTGGCCATAGCGGACCGGCCGTCGTCAGGGCGGCATTGGTCTGCGCCATCGCCTGGCCTTGCAGTGCTTCACTGAAAACTTGCACACCATTGCCCTTGAGCAGCGCGACGGCCATCTGATTGGTATCGGAGTTCCACACCAGTCCAGCCTTCTCGGCGAGCGCTGGCACCGGCGTGAATTTCGATACGACGAAGAACAACGGGCCTTCCTGTTGCAGTTCATTGGCGGTTTTCAGGAGCGCGATGGCGGTGTCGTAGTGGGACCCGAGCAGCGCCGTCATACGTCCCTTGATCATTGGCTGATCGTAGAGATGCACGATGCTCGGATCGAGACCGACCAGCGGCTTCAACAGCGCCCACATCAACTGGCTCGAACTCGGCATCAGAAGAGCCGGCACCACGCAGGCCGCAAGCAGCAGACACCAGGCGGCAAGATGCAGCCCACGGGCGATACGCATCGTCGAAACATCATCCCAATGGCAAGCGGTCATGGTGAGTGGCCGGGCGCGGGAAAGCAAGGCCGACCCGCCCCGGTGGCTGCCGCCGTGCTGCTGGGCGTCGGTGCTGGTATGGTAGCCCGGCTCATCAACTTGCGCAGGAAACACGCTCTATGGGTCGGCTTCAGATCACCTTAATCGCCGCGCTTGTCTGGCTGTTAAGCAGCGCCAACGCGGCGGCGGCCGACAAGCCCGAATACGCGGTGATGTATCGGCAAGGCATCATGAATGCACTGGCGTGGAACATCGGCCCGCTCGGCAAGATGCTCAAGGGCGAGCTCGATTTCGACGCGGCGCGTTTTTCATTTCTGGCGCAACGCGCTGCACTGCTCGCGCCGATGGCACTGGAAGGTTTCACACCCGACACTGCCGAGGTCAAATCCCGTGTCAATCCGGCGCTCTGGCAGCACCCCGATGATTTCAAGGATCGCATGCAAGCCTTGCAAGCGGTCAGCGCCGAATTGGCCAAGGCCGCCAAGATTGGCGACGAGGCCAACATCCGCGTGGTGTTCAGCGATACGGTAAAGATGTGCAAGAGCTGCCACGACCAATACCAGACCAGGCATTGAAACAGCGCCTGCTTGAGCACCACAGAGGAAGCGTCGAATGTTATTGAGGATCCTGTTTGCGACTGTGCTGTGGGTGCTGCTGGACGTAGGTCTGTCAGCTCAGGCTGCCGACACTCCGCGCGCCGAGGCGCAGGCCGAGCCGGCCTGTGGTCATTCCATCGAATCGGCGCCGAAGACCGTGCAGGACACCTTGAGCCCCGCCTACGCCGATGGCGCCCAAGTCTCCCTCAAAACAGTCGCCACGCGCATGAACGAGTTGATGCTGGAAATCGGCCACTGTCAGGCGCTGGCCCAGGATCACGACAATGACAACCCCAACAAACAGCACGATATCGCCGAATGGATGTCGCTCTACCAATGGCTGTATCGACTCACCAGTTTTGTCGACCAGAATGCCCGTGGTGACCACCATATGGACTGGAAACGCGAATTCGAAACCTTCGTCGACGTTTACGAACTGAAGCGCTGAGCGGCACGCAGCCATGCACATCTGGGTCGATGCAGATGCCTGCCCGCGCATGATCAAGGACATCATCCTGCGCGCCGCCGAGCGCCGCGCGATCGCGACTACCCTGGTCGCCAATCAAGCTTTGAGTCTGCCGCCTTCGCCCCATGTACGTGGGGTGCGCGTGCCGGGCGGCTTCGATGAAGCAGACAAGCACATCGAGAATTCCGTCGCACCCGGCGACCTGGTGATCACCGCCGATATTCCGCTCGCGGCGGCAGTCGTCGCCAAAGGCGCACTGGCGCTCAATCCACGCGGCACGCTCTACACCACCGAGAATATCGGCGAACGCCTGGCAGTACGCGACATGCTCGATGAACTGCGCTCCTCGCGCCTGGTGCGCGGTGGTCCACCACCCCTGGATCAGAAAGATCGCCAAGCCTTCGCCAATCAATTCGATCGCCTGCTGGCGCGCACGGTGCAGCCATGAACTTCGCCTGGTACGACTTCGTCGGCACCCTCGGCGTCATCTTGATCCTGGTCGCCTATTTCCTGCTGCAGACCGAGCGTCTGTCGGGGCAGAGCGTCGGCTATTCCGTCGTGAACCTGGTCGGCTCGCTCCTGATCACCGTGTCGCTGATCTACGATTTCAATCTGTCGTCCTTCATTATCGAAATGGCGTGGATAGCCATCAGCCTCTACGGCATCGTGCGTGCGCGACGCGGTGGCGCCTAATTCACCAGCGACGACACCACCAGATCTGACAAGGTCTGATATCGCACGAAGTTATCCGCCTCGTCCATCAAGCCCGTCGTCAACAACACCAGACTCAGATCGCGCGCCGGATCGATCCAGAACAGCGTTGTGCCCCGCCCGATGCCGCCAAACGTGCGTGGCGAATTCAAAGCGCCGAAGGGCCCCGGTGTCGGCTGCTCGCCCCGTGTCCAGAAGCCCAGCCCCAGGTAGGCCGGGCAGGCTACCCAGTGGCGGCTAGCAAACAGCCATTTGAAAATCTGATTAGGCATTGCGCCAGTGTGATTGCGCGACATCAATTCGATCATGGCCGGCGACAAAATGCGCTGGCCGTCGAGCTCGCCGCCACGCCGCAACATCTCCACAAAACGGCCCATATCGGCCAAGGTCGAGAACGCGCCGCCACCGGGCACCACCGCGTGGGGGGTGGTGGCGTAGGCGCTGATACGTGCGATATGGGTGGCGGCGATAGTGGCCGCCTGCTGGTGTTCGGGTGAGAGCAGATAGGAGGCTGCTTGCAAAGGACACCGTCGCGCCATGAGATCGGCGCGTGGCCCAAAGGCCGTATCGCGCATCGCTAGGGGCCCGAACAGCTGCTCCTGCATGAGGTCGACGAACGACCGTCCGGCCGCGCGCTGCATGAACAAGCCCAGCACCGAGTGTGCGACCAGCACCGAGTAGGCGACCTGCTCACCGGCACGACAAGCCGCCGGCCGGTCGAAAGTCCAGGCCGCGTAATGTTCGAGATTGGCGATCACTGCCGGTGGCACGCCGGGCGTGTCCATGGGTAGGCCGCCGGTCTGGGTCAGCAGGTGGAAGACGTTGATCGATTGTTTGTCGATCTTGCCAAACTCGGGGATCACTTCGGCTAGCGGGGTGGTCAAATGAAACACGCCGTCTTCGATGAGCTTCAAGGCCACCGTCGCGGTCAATGCCTTGGTCAGCGACATGAGATGGAACACTGAGTCCGGTTCGAGCGGCATGCCGGC
>JANMJF010000133.1:0-3541 GCA_031371245.1 Pseudomonadota bacterium
AGAGCAGGCCGACGCCACGCTCGAACTCGCCGTTCTTCTGCGCGATCCCGAGGTTGATAGTCGCAGACCGAATCCCGCCGCCAGAAAAGGCAATGCCAGTGAGCCCGTGCAGTGTTGTCGGCGCCTCACTAGCAGCCAGACAGCGACCAGTGCTTCTATCTCCGAGTTGCTCCCAACGCTTTTTGATCGATACCAGTTCGTCGCAGAAGACTTCTTCGAAAGCGAAACCAGGGAGCCGAGCTTTCGGTACCAGGCTGTCGTTTGATTTCGAACCGCGCTTAGCTAAAGCCTCTTCAAGCAGGCCCGGATTCGGTACCCAGATGCCAAGCCGAACATTAACCAATGTCATAAATGCGACTAGCGCGGCCGAGGTACTCCGCCCCATATTGGGCGAGGCTGCCGCAGCAGAGATCGCCATCGCGCTGGCCAGATCAATCTGCGGAAAAACCTGCGCCATGAGCTCACTGCGGCAATAGCCGGTGCGCGCGCCGCCGATGTATTTCTTAGTGAAAACGAAGAAGTCGCTGCGTCTATCGCGCAGCTTCAAGTCTGTGCTGCCCTGAAGGTTGAGAGTGGCATTGATCAGGGGGTAGGGCGCGGTGGAGCCGCTTGCGTAGCAGCAAAGCTCGCCGAGCGGGATATCCTGCTCAATATCGACCTCGTTGCGCCTGTTCAGGCCCAGCAGAAACGCAGACGCCAGTCGGTCACGGTACAGACTGTGGATCGCTGTGAGATTGATGTCGACCGTCAGCGTGCAATACAGCCAGATTTGAAGTGCCGACCCCAGCACGAGGTAGGCTGCTAAATCGCCATAGTCGTCCCAGCTGTCACCGCGCGCCCTCTCCACTGCCAGCAAGATGTCAGGCACCGCACCCGGATGAGTCAGATAGAGATTGAACATCAAGGACCAGACAACGAGCAAGCCAGAAATCAGCACGAAGGGCATGGCAATCATGCTTATCAGCAAGGTCGCCAGCCATCGGTATTCCCGCCATGAGAACGTTCGCTTGCCGAGGCCCACGGTGATTGCACACAGAACGACTGCGGCAAAGACGGCGGGTGGCAGCACGAAGAGCGTAAGCACATTCTCGAAATCCGCTGCTGGTACCGACTCATAAACCAGAAAGTCGGCCACCATGATGATGACCGACAGTGGTACTAGCAGTCCGAGCAGACCAAGCAGTGCCATTACCAGCGTTCTTTTAAGACCGCTAAGGACAGACAGCAATTTCGGCGCGCCGCTGAGTGCGGAACAGATAGCGGTGACAGCGATCAGATACTGGTTCCAGTAGGCGCTGTCGTCCAGGGATGCCTTGCGAATTTGATGAAAGAAGTGCACCGCGACGGGCAGCATTTCGAATACGGCGATCGCGAGTGCCGCAAACAAGATGACACCAAAGGTGCGCTCATACTGATCGCGGATCCTCACCGAGCTATCACTACCGGTGGCCAGGGTGCGGTTGTAGCCTGCAATCCTGGTCAACATGGTCACTATCGGGAAAAGCACTACCCACACCAGCGCGAGCGCGAAAGCCAGTGGCGTTAGAAGGAACGGAGGTGTCAGCCCCAGATGATCCTGCATCCACAGCACCCAGCCACTATCAGCGAAGACACTTTTGCGGCTAAGGAAAAACTGAATCGGCATTTGTGCCCGGCCGAGGTTGTGTTCTTTTTCAGCTGACCTGGCGACCGCGAGTCGCTGCTTTGCCTGCTGCAGCACCGCGTCTGCCGGTGTCGCGAGGCCTCGTCGGGCCTTTTCAACCGCGTCGAGCGCCAAACGCACCTCGGTCAGCTCATAGGTTGATTGATCCCGCCAATCGTAGAGCAGGTTGGCGTATAGAAGGCTGACGATGAGGGCGCCGATCAGAAGCGGAGGGAGTATTGCCAGGCTGTTGATAATGATGCCGCGCATCAGCACCGCAGCGAAGCGGAAATAGTCGAGCAAGCCGCGCGACACCATGTACATGGAGTGGTTGCGCAGCCACGTCAAGAATGGGGATTCTCGGTTGGTGCCCGTCAACGGGAAAGGGAACTCGCCGGGTTTAATGCCGCTGTTGATTTCTTGCGTGTTCAAAGCGGTACTCCGTAACAAAATAGCCGGTTGCTAAACTCGCCGAGATAAATGAAATCAAGTGACATTTCGAGAACGGAGGGTTCACCAGGACTCGTCAGCTACGGAACATTTCAACTGATGACAGGCAGTCTAACTGGTAAAGGGCGAGCGCGGCGCACATCCCCGTACGCCACGTCTCGCTGACGTGGGTGCAGCGCTTGAAGCGGGTGTTCACGATCGATGACCTGTGACCACTGAGGTGGTGCGGTCAAAGTGATCGCGAGCATCGAAGCTCCAATCGTGGTCAAGAAGATCTTGGAGCACCTCGACCGACAAGCTGAGCCCGCGACCTCAGCCTTCAGACCGGTCGCCCGAACGGTCGATATTTGGCGGCAGGAAACGCTCTCAGCGTGGCGCCGGCGCTGTGTGTCCAGCGGGATCCGGAAATAACCGGCCCCGTCCGCCGCAGTCATACTTCTCGACGGCCCTCCCTCCCGCCGAAAAGGGGCGGTTATATAATTCCGCGCACGGCAACCCTACCGTCGCGACCGAATTCGAGGTCGTCGCTAAGGCGCGCTTGCGCTATGCTCCCGACGCCGTCCGCTAAGCAGAAAGGTGGGTCAGACGAATGTCTCAGACAGTGCAGTTCGGCGACCCGCGCGCCACGCAACTCGACTATGTCGGTGGCAAGAGTGCGAGCCTCGCGCGACTGGCGCAAGGCAATTTCCCGGTGCCACCCGCTTTCACGATCACGACTGAAGCCTATGCGGCGTTCATTCGCGAGAACGGCTTGACCGCGAAGATCGCGCCGATCGTCAACGGCCTCAACTACGACGACTTCGAAGACCTCGAGCGGCGAAGCGCCGAGATTCGGGCGCTGGTGGTGAACGCAATTTTCCCTGCAGATCTGCGCGCCGATATCGAACAGCGCTACCGAGCGCTGGGCGATGATCTGCGGGTCGCGGTGAGATCTTCCGCGACCGCCGAAGATCTGCCGGACGCTTCCTTCGCTGGCCAGCACGACACTTACCTCGACGTGAAGACCCTCGATGGGATCGTGGACGCCACCAAGCGCTGTTGGGCCTCGCTGTGGACGGCACGGGCGACGTCCTACCGCCATACTCAAGGCATTGAGCACCTGGACGTCGGTGTGGCCGTCGTCATTCAGCAGATGGTCGACGCCGACGTGGCGGGTGCCCTGTTCACTGCAAACCCGATCACCACGGCCACCGACGAGACGGTGATCGAAGCGAGCTGGGGTCTCGGCGAAGCAATCGTTGCGGCCCTCGTGACGCCGGACTCCTACGTCGTTAAGCGCCCCAACCTCCGCGTAAAGGAAAAAACGCTCGGCTCGAAGAAGGTGAAGACCGTCCGCAATCCGGACACTGGCGTGGGGACGGTCGAAGTCGCGGTACTGGAAGCGGATCAAGGCCGCTACTGCCTGACCGATCGCGAGGCGGTGGAGCTGACTGAGCTCGGCCTGCGCGT
>JANMJF010000144.1:0-4765 GCA_031371245.1 Pseudomonadota bacterium
CCAAGGAGTGCCTCGATGGGCGCAACCACTCTACTTTACGACGAACGCGTGACCACACTGCCGGGCGCCGAGGTCAGCGGCGAGGCACTGTGGCTGAACGCCGCCGATCTGCACACCGCGACCGGCTGGAAGCTCGAAACCGAAGGCCTGTGTCGTGGTGACGCCTGCGTGCGCGTTGACCCGGCTTGGCGCGATGGTGCCGGGCGCATTGATCTCAACGCGTTTGCCCGCCACCTGGGTCAACCGATCACCCGCGACGACAGCGCCTGGGCGTTCGGCGCCAGCGTGAACACGCGGCACGACGCCTTGTTTTCCCTGACGGCGCCTGATTTCACCCTGCCCGATCTCGATGGCGTCATGCATGCGCTGTCTGATTATCGCGGCAAGAAAATCTTTCTCCATTCCTGGGGCTCTTACTGAGGCTGTAGTTTTGACCTGTCCGTGTGGCAGGCAATCTATGTCGAGTTGAAGGACCAGGGGCTGGAGATCATCGCGGTTGCTTTCGACACGGCCGGCAAAGCGGCTGTCGAGGCCAAGATCCGCGCTGCCGACTACAAGGAAAGGCCCGCCGTGCTGGCACGCCTGATGGGTTGGTCGGACGAACTATGGGCCAGGCAGGCGCCACCGACCTATCCCTGTCTGATCGACGAAGGCCACGTCGTCGCTGAACTCTACGGCATGCGTAACGTGCCCCAGGCGGTGTGGATAGACGAGCAAGGTCGCATCGTGCGTCCGAGCGAGTCGGCGGGTACCTATGACATGGTGCCGCATATGGATCGCGCCACCTTCGAAGTGCCGGATGAGGCTGCGGCCCTCGGTGTCACCGTGCGCAACACCTACATCGAGGCGCTACGGGATTGGGTCAAGCACGGTGCGGCAAGTCGTTATGTGTTGCCGCCGGATGAGATCCGTCGGCGACTGCGCGGGCCGCGCGCCGACGATGTGCTGGCGGCAAATCATGTGCGCCTTGGGCGTTATCTCTATAGCCAGGGCGCACTCGCGCGCGCCAAACACCATTTCAATGAAGCGGTGCGTCTGTGTCCGGAGAGTTGGAACTATCGACGTCAGGCGATGATGCTCGACCCTGAGCGGGTCGGTGAGCTGAACGGCGGGCCGGATTTCTTCGCCGCCTTCGATGCCAACCGACATCTGCCCTACTACCCGGTGGCGGACTTCGGTACTAGCGACGCGTAGCGGCCAGGCTTGCAGTGATGGAGTGCGTGCGCCTTGCGCGCAGGGCGCACGTTCCGGCGCGGCATTGAATCAAGGTCGTGTCGCGGCGATCGTCCAGTCGTAAGGCATGAACTTCACGGGATAATCGAGCGGCACGGGTGTGTCGCGGTAGCGATTGACGTAAGCGCTCAGCGTAGCTGCATGGGTCGGCACGAAATCTTCGGTGTAGAACTTCAGGATCGCGCTCAGGTAGACCTTACGCTCCTGATCGTCGACCCGCACGTGACGCACATCGCCCATGAACTTGCGTGCCTCGGCGTCCAATTCTTTGTCGATTCCCTGCGTCGAGAATGGTGTCCTGGGTAGCGTCGGGCAGCTGACCGCGCTGCAGTTCAGCGCAAAATGCACGCGTGGATCGCCGAGTGGGCGGATGATGTCGTTCTCGTAGGAATACAGCGACATCCTGCGCCGCCCGATCGTGAACTTCGTCAGATAGAAGAAGCGGATTTTGCGCAGCCCGGCATGGGTCTGGGGCAAACCACCTGCGATGACGCCGAACATCGACAGGGCGTTGTAACTATTTACGTAGTGCGCGAGGCGGGCGTGGGGGTCGGGCCAGGCCGCAGCATCGGTGATGGCCAGCCACGTCACATAGGTCTCGAGATCGGTGGGCGCGCGGGCTAAGGCCCGAAAATCGACATAGCCCTGGGCGTTGACGTACGTTGCGAGTACCCGCGCCCAGGCTGACTCGGCGGCGGCCGGGGTAGGCGCGGTGACCGTAGGCGGCACCGGTACCAGTGTGCTGCATCCAGCGAGTACCAGCACCGCACTCAAAATCACACTGCGGCAGACAGCGGCCCCCATCTGTTCAAATCTTCGGCGTGGAGCGAGGGTAGGCGGCCAGCGCAGCTCGCGCCCGGCCCCGCATCCACTTGAGTGGGAAAACGGCGACCATGCGACCGCTACTGTCACCGCGCGGTGGACGTAGTGGATCCCAGCGTTCGACACCTCGCGGCGTGACAAGATCGAGTGACGCGAACACGAAGCTGTCGCGCTTGGCGTTGTGCACGCACATCGAGAGCGGGCCTTGCGCGGTGGCCACCATGAACACGCAGGCGTGGGCGCGCTCGCGCTCGATGTGTTGTGCGTCCATAAAGTTGTGCACGAAGAATGAAAGCTTATGTACCCTGCCGCGCGCTGCGACTAGGTCGCGTCGCGCCCGCCAGGCGAATCCAGCCAAGGCCTTCAGTGTGGGCCACCATAGATCCGGGTGGCGGCACAGCAAAGCTGCTATAGCCTTGCGTGCCGCCCGTCGATCGGTGCGCGGGAAGCTGGTGTCGCCAAGGTGCGTAAGCACTTTCGCGGTGAGCGTGCGGTTGACGTTGACATCGTGAACCGTATCGCCAACCACCAGCGATAGCGCGTAGCGGTTGCAATGTGGATGCCCTACCGCGAGTGCATCGAAGTCGAGGTCGGCGCCTGTCCCTAGTCGAATTTGCGTGATGGTCGTATCGGCCGAGATGATCTGATCGCGCTCGCGCAGCACACCGCGACCGGTCGCGGCCTGCAACTGGAACGAGGCAAAGCCGACGACATCGGCGTGACGAACAAAGAAGCGTGCGAGACTGGCCAGCGCTGCGAAGTTGGTCGCGCATACGGTGGTGTTGAAGATCACCATCAGTGGCAAGCCGCGTGCACGCTCGATGTAAGTCTCGCGCACGACATTGAGTGCGGCTTCATCGGCATAGCCGGCACGCTGCTGAGTGATATCGACATGGAACGCGACGTCGCACAGACCAACATCGGCCAGCTCGCTCAGCAGCGCGCGGGTCGCGCGGATGCCATTGGTAAACAGCGCCGGGCGCATGCCGAGTGCGGCGATGCGCGCCACTATCGCGATCAGCTCCTCGCGCTTGCGCAAGGTCGGCTCGCCGCCGGAGACCTGTACGTCGGTAGCGGGGCCGTAGTGGGCGTGGATCATGTCGATACGGCGGAAGATTTCCCCTATCGGCAAGTCGCGCACCGCTTCCGCGTTCTCCGACAGGTAGCACAGCGTGCAATCGAGGTTGCAACGCTGGGTGATCTCCAAGGACACGCAACCCATCGCCCAACGCCGGCCGCCGGCCTGGGCTGGGGTGGAGCAGCCGCTGTCGAATAGCTGCTGGCGCAAGCGTGTCTTGCGCTGGGCAGGTGCCGGCAATTCCGTGAATGGTAGCCAGCTCGCGACTTCGGCGGCACTCAAGATCGCGGGCTGGGCAGACCGCTCGCCATTCGACCCCGCACCGGTGCATTCATCGTGCCCAGAATCTTCGCAAATCTGCTGCAGCGCAGGCTTTTGGCGTTTCATCGTTGCGACTCCGGTTATCGTTCGGAAAGCGCCATTCGATCCCATTGCTCGGGCCACGGCGCAACCGGGCGAATGTGAAGCATTGCCGGATGAGGCTGCGCAGGCGCCTAAACTACAGTGGTTAAGGGCGGCTCGTGCTTGGCGCTGAGTGCCTCAAGGGTATCACCGACGAGCGCCGGAAGCGGGGTAGGGTCGGTACTGTGTTGGGCAGCAGCGGCTGCGGCGGTCGTGAGCACCGATTGAAATATCTTGGTCTTCAGGGCAACTCCGATGGACGGCGTATTGCCGGTCTTTTCGCCGGGCGCCGACTGCTTCAGGGTGTCCATCAAACCCTTTAGGAATCCGCCGATGACATCGAGCGCCTGGTGCATAGCCTGGGGATGAGTATGCAGGGCGTCACGGTGCGCGGCCGGCAGGCGGCCGTTTGTTCCGTGTTGCACTGGTGTCGACGTCTGGATGCCAGTGAGCACGGGCGTGAGTGGCGAGGCGCTCGCCTCAAGGCGCTCGGCGTCCGATCCTTGCTGGCCGCCGTCGGCCGTGCTCGAAGTCGGTTGCCCGAGGGCGGGTGACGGGCTCATCTGCGAATAAGTCAGCATTTCCTCGAGGTGCATGCCCACGCCTAAATTCGCGAGCTGGGCGCCATCCATCTTGAAGCGCTCGGCGATCGCAAACGCGTCTGCGACATTGCCAGCGAAGAAATCCTGCGCGATAGCACTGACTTGATCGACCACACTGGCGATAGCACGCAACTCGTCCGCGCTTAGATCGCCGTTGATCAGCAGCGAGATCTCGCTGGAGTTCTCGCTCTGCAAGCGCAATTGCGACAGCAGAGTGTCGCCGGCCTCGAACGCGGTTGACGCAAAGGCCACTGACGCCTGACTTTTGAACTTGAGTTGAACCGTATCGCCTTGTTGGGTGGTGAGAAAAAGCGAGGCGTCACCCGAGCGCTGATAGCGCAAGGTCGTAGCGCTGGGCGCCGGCTGGTCTTCGCTGATGGTTGGCGACTTCTCCATCCGCGCGGGCAGGGTCGCCGGGCTTGCACTGCGGTGGAAGGTCGGGCGCCGGTCGCGCCGGACAGCATCGCTCAGCCCTGACGTTCCCGAACGCTCGGTCCTTTCAGGATCGGCCAGCAGCTCACCGCCAACCCGAAGGTGCTGGAAAAGCCGAGCCGTCAAGCTCGTCGCTGTCGCCGTGCCGATTGATTCCATCGCGATTGCCTGCCAAGACATACAAATTGAACGGGCA
>JANMJF010000165.1:0-4354 GCA_031371245.1 Pseudomonadota bacterium
ATCGAGGCCTCGGTGATGCCGAGCCCGCTGCCGCCATAGACTTCCGGCATGGCGATGCCGAACCAGCCGGCATCGCACACCGCGTCGACGAATTCCTGGGGGAAACGATGCTGGTCATCACATTGCAACCAGTAGTCGGCGTCGAAATTTGTACATAGCTTGGCGATGGCGTCGCGTATAGCGACTTGTTCGTCGGAGAATTTGAAATTCATCGCAGGGTCCTCGCGTAAAGATGCCGCGCTGGCGGTCGCGTCGCGGCGCCGTCACTTGGCAGGGCAGTGATGGCGCCATAATATCAGCCCAACCAGCTCGCGCACCCCGCATCGGAACTGCGCGTCCCGAGCGCGCTCTTGGCACAACGCCTGCCACGTCATTGAAACGGACCTAGCCCATGGCTGATTACCTGCTGACACCCGCCGACGAATTGACCCATAAACCTGGGGATGAGCGCCATTTCAACGAATCGGTCTACACCAACGCCTTTGATCACCAGCGTGGTTTCAGCGGCTGGATACGGCTCGGTAATCGCGCCAACGAGGGCTATGCCGAACTCGCCGTGTGCCTGTTCCTGCCCGATGGACGCATAGCCTGTCAGTTCCTGCGGCCCTCGATCGATAACAACGCACGTTTCGATGCGGGCGGCATGACGTATACCGTCGAGCGTGGCCACGAGTGTGTCGTGATGCGCTACGAAGGTGAGGTCATGTTGGTTGAGGATCGCGACTGGTTGCGCAAGCCCAAGCTCATGTTCGAGCGCGCGCCTCGCAGCCCTTGTGAACTCGAATGGCGCCACACCGGCTGCTCACCGATTTACGGTGGCGCGCCGGCCAGTCCGGCACAGCAGACCATGTTCGGGCGTGATTTTTCCCTGGGGCATTTTAACCAGCACACCGCAGTGGCCTCGCGGTTGCGCATCGGTGACGAGAACTACGACTTCGATGGCTACGGCTGGCGCGACCATTCGTGGGGGCCGCGGCTGTGGCAGAACATCCTCTTCGACCGTGGTTTCTATGTGAGCTTTGGGCTCGATCGCGGCTTCACCCTGCTGAAGATAGCCAACCAGGACGGCCTGGTGCGACGTGCAGGCGTTTTGTTCGTCGACGGCCGTTACGAGACCATCACCGATCTCGACGTGTTCACCCAGTGGGACGCGGCCAAGGATCCGACCGCCGTCATCCTGACCGCGCGCAGCGCCAGCCATAGCGCCGTCATCCATGGTCGTGTGCTGAATTGCGCGCCACTCAGCAACCGTCGTCAGATTGGCGACGCGGTGATGAACTCGCGCATCGCCGAAGCCTTTACTGAATTCGAATGGGACGGCCGGCGCGGTTATGGCATGACTGAGTATGTCGAGCGTTTGCACGACGGTGTGCCGGTCGCCTGGCCGTTGTGAACGCCGCACGCCTTTAATTTTTCGAGGAAGCATTTCATGCAAGCGCAAGACTTTCGCCTGACACCGAACGACGAGTTCAATCACACACCTAGCGCCGATAATAATTTCAACGAATCGGTGTACGTCAACGGCTTCGATCCACGCCAGCGCTGCGGCGGCTGGATGCGAATTGGTAACCGTGCCAACGAGGGTTATGCCGAAGCGCAGGTCTGTCTGTATCTGCCCGATGGCCGTCTGGCAGTGCAGTTCCAACGCCCGGATATCAGCCATAACAATGCCTTTGCCGCCGGCGGTCTCAGCTACACGGTGCACGAGCCCTATCGCCACGTCAGCATGCGTTATCAGGGCGACCTGCTGGTGCTGGACGACCCCGACCTGCTGCGTGATGCACGCCGGCTGTTCGCTGAAGCGCCGCGCACCCAGGGCGTGGTCGAATTCGACTTGACCGGCGTCTCGCCGGTGCATGGGGGCGAGCCGACGCGCGACGATCAGGAAACCATGTACGGCCGCGATTTCTCCTTCGGTCACTTCAATCAGCACACTCGCACGGTCGGCCGCATGGACATCGGCGGCGAGGTTTTCAGCTTCGATAGTTATGGCTGGCGCGATCATTCCTGGGGACCACGGTTCTGGACCAACATCTATTTCTACCGCCTGTTCATTGCCAACTTCGGCCCGGACCGTGGCCTGATGCTGCTCAAGATCACTGGTCGCGATGGTGTCACGCGACGTTGCGGTGTGTTGCAGTTCGACGGCGACTACGAAGACATCACCGACCTCGACGTCTATACCGAGTGGACCGCGCGCAAAGACCCGAAGGCCATCCGTCTCGGTGTGCGCACCGCTAAACGCGCGGTGCAGCTCGAAGGCGAAGTCATCCAGATGGCGCCGCTGAGTAATCGTCGAAAAATTGGCGACCAGATACTGTCCTCACGCATCGCCGAAGGCCTGACCCTATGGACCTGGGGCGATCGCACTGGCATCGGCGTGACGGAATACATCGAATTGTTGGAGAACGGGCAGCCGGTCGGCTATCCGCTGTAGGTCGCAGGTCAGAATATGGGCACGAAGACGGCGGTGGTCGATGAACTCGCGGTCATTATCGAGCGCCTGCGCGCGGCGGTGCGCCGGCGTTTCGGCGCGACCGTGGACATCGACAATATCGACATCGCCACGCTCGGTGGCTCGAACCGCACCGTGCTGTTCGATCTGAACGATGGCGGTGTGCGCCAGCGGCTGGTGTTCCGCCAGGAAAACTACACCATGGCGTACTCGCCGTTCCTGTCGCCGGAACAGCAATGGCCCTTGTTACAAGTGGCCTTCGCCCATGGCCTGCCGGTGCCCGAACCCATATTCAAGCTGGAGCCGGAGGATGAACTGGGGCGCGGCTATGTGGTGCGCTTTGTCGCAGGGGAGACCTTGCCCAAGCGCTTGCTGATGGATCCGGCCTTTGCGCCGGCCCGCGCGGTGTTCGTGTCGCAGGCCGCCTCGCTGTTGGCGCGTTTGCATGCCATCGACATTCGCGAGGTCAGTGTGCTCGATGAGGTGCGCGACAGCCTCGACCCACTGATGGCACAACGCGAACACTACGCAGCCTATGGCGAGCCCCACCCAGCACTGGAATATGCCTTCCGCTGGCTGCAGGAGCGGCGTCCCGTTGCGCCGGCGCGGGTGTTCCTGCACGGCGATTTCCGTACGGGCAACATGATGGTCGATCCGCAACTCGGCCTGCGCGCACTGCTCGATTGGGAATGTGCGCATATCGGTGCGCCCGAGGAGGAGTTCGGCTGGTTCTGCACGCGGTCGTGGCGCTTTGGCAATGTCGACAAACCGGCCGGTGGCTTCGGCTCGCGCGAGGCTTTGTTCGACGCCTATGAGGCAGCCGGCGGCCGCGCTGTCGATCGTAACGCCGCACGCTGGTGGGAGGTCTACGGTCTAGTGCGCTGGGCCTTGTACAACGTCATGCAGATCTATGGCCATGTGCATGGTGGACGCCGCTCGCCGGCGTTCGCCGCCTGTGGTCGCAATACTGCATTCATCGAATACGACATGCTCATGACCATCATGGGCAAGTTCGACTGAGGACAAGTCCATGGCACACGATTGGCCGTCGTTACCGGAATTGATCAATACCGTGCGTGAGTACATCGATGACCTGACACCGCGCCTGCAGGGCATGGATCGTTATCACGCCTTGTGCTCGCTGCAGTTGCTGGATGTGGTCCAGCGCGAGCTGCATGAATGGACGCCGCGCGAGACCGCCGATGACATACGCTTGCGCGCGCTCGGTGAGTTGGGCACCGACGTACCACGCGACGAATTGACCGCGCGCTTGAGCGCGCAGATCCATGCTGGCAAGTTTGACCAGCGCATGGCAGAACTTGAGAGTGCCATGCTCGAACATGTGATGGCCAAGGTGCGGGTCACCAAGCCCGGTTTCCTCGCGCCCGAACACCGCGAACCCTGAGCGCGACGCGCTCGACCACCAACAGAGAGCACTCATGTCCAAGCCTGTCATCGCCTTCAGCATCGCCGACGGCATCGCGCGCATCGTCATCGATGACGCTGAGCGCCACAACGTGGTGGGTGCACAATTCACCCAGGAACTGGCCAGGGCCGCGATTGCCTGCGAAGGGCGCGATGATGTGCGCGTGGTGCTGTTGACCGCCAATGGCAAGGTGTTCTCGGTCGGCGGCGACTTGAACGAATTCATCCGCGAAAAGGATCGCCTGCGCGCGCACGTGCGCGAGATGGCGGCTTATTTCCATCTTGCCATCACGGTCTTGAACCGCCTGCCGGTGCCGGTGGTGTGCGCGGTCAACGGTATGGCAGCCGGCGGTGGCATGAGCATGGCGATGATGTGCGACATGACCATCGCCACCCGCTCGGCGAAGTTCAACCTCGCTTACACCCGCTCCGGTCTGACCCCGGACGGCGGCGGTTCGTGGTTCCTGCCGCGCC
>JANMJF010000171.1:0-3620 GCA_031371245.1 Pseudomonadota bacterium
GCAGTCCGAGTCCTATATCGGCGCCACCAAAATCCTCAAGGCGCAGCTCTTGAAGCTGCGCAAACGCCAAATCAAAGGCAACTTCGGCGGCGATAAGCGCGGCCAGGGCGGCAGCAAATATCAGGAACAGGAACGCGCCAGCAAAGAACTGCGAGCCGCCGATACCGTCGATGTCGACTGGTCGTTACCGGGCGATCTCGATGTAGTGATGACCGCCAAGGCGGTGAAAATCTACCAGTCGCGTATGTGTGCGGTGCTTTACGACAAACGTTTCAAACGCCTGTTCGCGATCAATCCAGCCGGCAATTCCTATTCGGCCAAGGGCACCGAATTTGCACACGATGAACTGGGCCGCACCTTCGGCTATTTCGAGCGCGAAACGCTGGTCATCGATACCGACCTCAAGGGCGGCGATCGGCTGCTGGAAAAATTCAGCCTCGACGACGCAGGCGACGAGCTCAAGATCCTGACCCGCTACCGGCGCACCGATCTGGGCCGCACACTGGAATACACGCGGCTCTACCGGCGCGGCGAATAGCGGCGTGCGGGCAAGCCTATGCTTGTCCGACTTAGGCTGACTCTGCTGCTACGGCGTCACCTGTGTCCTGACTGGAGTCACCCATGGTCTCGAACACCTTACGTATCATCGCCGCCCTGGTGTGCTGCTCATGGGGGGTGCGCCCAGGCTGAAGTCACCAGCCTCGCCGACTGGCCGTGCAGCGCATGGCAGACACGACGGGCTAGCGGCGAGCGGGTCGACGCGCCGCAGATGTGGTTGTCCGGCTTCATGACCGGGCTGGCCTCGGCGCGCGAAATCGATGTGTTGTCCTTCACCCATGCCGAGGCCTTGTTCGCAGCGACGGACAAGTTCTGCGCTGCCCATCCAGAACAGAACATCTCGGCTGGCGGCCTGGCGCTGTTCGAACAAATTCGTCACAGCTTGCCGACCACACCGCCGCGCGAGCTATAAGCGTGTGCCGGCCGTGGGCGATGGCGGCGACCTCGCTTACACTTTCGGCGGCGAACCTTGACCCTCGTCTTCTCGTTCTTGAACCAACAGGTAGCGACCATGACCGACCAACCGCTCCGCTTTGGCACCGCGCTCCGCTCACCCTATGACGTCGCCGCGTCGGCACGTCGTATCGAAGCATTGGGTTTTGACGTGTTGGGCTGCGGCGAACACGTCAGCTTCTACGGCGATACCGCCAACGGCTTCGTGTCCTTGAGCGTCGCCGCCGGCGCCACCACCCGCATCGGGCTAATGAGTGCCATTACTCTGGTGCCGCTCTACCCGGCCGCGCTGCTGGCCAAGCTCGGCGCCGCACTCGATGTGGCCAGCAATGGCCGCTTCATGCTGGGAGTAGGCGTTGGCGGTGAATATCCCAAGGAATTTGAAGCCTGCGGGGTGCCGGTCAAGCAGCGCGGCTCACGCACCGACGAGGCGCTCGAAGTCTTGCATCGCACCTGGACCTCGACCGATGTCACTTTTCATGGCCGCTATACGACCTTGAACGAATTCTCTCTGAAGCCGCTGCCGATCCAGAAACCACGCCCGCCGATCTGGGTGTCGGGCCGCAAGGACGCCGCCATGCGCCGCGCCGCACGCTTCGCCGATGGTTGGCTGCCCTATATGTACACGCCCGAACAGCTGGCCGAGAGCATTGCCAAGATCAAGGAATTCGGCGAGGAATGCGGGCGCGACTTGCGTGACTTCACCCCCGGCATCTTTCTCTTCACCGCCGCCCACGAAGACCAGGCCAGCGGTTTCAAGATGGTCAACGACAAACTCTCGGTGCAGTACTCGCAGGACTTCAGCAAGCTGGTCGATAAATACACGCTGGCGGGCAGCCCCGATCATTGTCGTGCGCGTCTCCAGGAATATCTCGATGCCGGCGCGCGCTTCGTGTTTTTGTCGACTGCCTGCCCGGACGACTACATCGACCGCAACCTCGAATTGATCGCCGCCGACATCGTCGCGCCGAGTCGCAGTGCCTGAGGGCTAAGACTGCGCGGCGCCGAGCTGCTGATCGAGGTTGTGGATCATGGCGTTGGCCAGTTCCTGCTCGCCATAGAACACGCCACCGACGCGTTCGCGTTGCATGAGCTCGGCTTCCTCGTCGCTGTGTACACGGGCGATGGAACGGATGTCAGGATTCAACATGCGCGCGATCTCAAGCATGCGACAACTGCGCGTGGCGTCGGGCATGGCCACGATCAGAAGCGCGGCGCGGGCGATGTGGGCCTGAATCAACACTTCCGCTTCGACCGCGTCGCCGGTCACCGCCGGCAGGCCGCTGGCGCGCAAGCCTTCGACTAGATCACGACTTGATTCGACTACCACATAACGCAGGCCGCGCTCCTGCAAGGCGCGACCGATACGCCGCCCGACGCGGCCGTAACCGACCAGCACCACATGACCGGTGAGCTCGTCAGAGGTGAAGCTCAGCGGCAATATCGCGAGCGGATCGGCCGGTCTTTCCAGAAAGCGCGCCAGCCGCGAGCGCCCACGTATCCAACGCTGTAGTGGGCCGACGGCGTAAGACAGCAGCGGGTTGATGGCAATCGAGAGCAGGGAGCCGGCCAGGATCAGGTTCAATCCTTCCTGCGGCAACAGTCGCAGGCTCAGGCCGAGGCCGGCGAGAATGAAAGAGAACTCCCCAATCTGCGCCAGCCCCACCGCCACGGTCAGTGCGGTATTGAGCGGGTAACGCAACAGCATCACCAGGCTGAAGGCCACCAGCGGCTTGCCCACCACGATCACAGCCACCACGGCCAACACGGCGAGCGGCTCGCTCAGCACCACTTGCGGATCGAACAGCATGCCGACCGAGACGAAAAACAGCACCGAGAATGCATCGCGCAAGGGCAACGATTCCTGTGCCGCGCGATAGCTCAGACTCGACTCGCCCATGACGATGCCGGCGAAAAATGCGCCCAGCGCCAGCGATACGCCGAACAGTTGTGAAGAGGCATAGGCGATGCCGATCGCGCCGGCAATCACACACAGCGTGAACAGTTCGCGCGAACCGGTATGGGCGACCGCCCACAGCAGTTTCGGAAACAGGCGCTTGCCGACCACCATCATCAACACTACAAAGGCAGCGACCTTGAGCAAGGTCACCAGCACCGTACCGATCCATGCATGGGCGCCGGGCGACCCCTCCTCGCCGCCGAGCAGGCCGGCCAGCGGTGGCAGCAACACCAACACCAGCACCATGACCAGATCTTCAACCACCAACCAACCAATGGCGATGCGGCCCGTGATCGAATCGAGCAAACCGGCGCGTTCCAGTGCGCGCACCAATACCACGGTACTGGCGACGGACAGGCACAGGCCGAAGACCAGACTCGCGCCAAGTGGCCACGCCCAGCTCGACGCCAGCGCCGTGCCGAGGCTTGAGACCAGCAACATTTCCAGCAGCGCGCCGGGCAGGGCAATGCCGCGCACGGCGAATAAATCCTCCAGCGAGAAATGCAGACCCACACCGAACATCAAGAGGATGACGCCGATCTCGGCCAATTCGCGCGACAGTTCCACATTGGCGACGAAACCCGGCGAGGCCGGCCCAAGCAGGAAGCCCGCGACCATATAACCGACCAGCACCGGCAGACGCAGGCGC
>JANMJF010000213.1:0-5261 GCA_031371245.1 Pseudomonadota bacterium
TCGAGACCGGCCAGTCCGGCATCATGCGCCACGATCTACAGACCAATACCACCCGCACCATTTGGCGTAGCCCGGTGGCGGCGCCGTCCAACGCTTCCCATGTGGCTTTCGACGCGTCCTATTGGACACCGTGGGGCACCTACATCACCGCCGAAGAAAGCTGGGAAACCAATGCTGCTGGCTCGACCAGCCCCTATGGTCGGCTGTTCGAAGTGACCAACCCGCTCAAGCCCACCGGTACCGTCGACAACGTGCATCGCAATGCCGTGGCGCGCGTGTCCCATGAAGGTATTCAATTCGATGCCCAAGGTCGCATGTATTACATCGACGAATTGAACGGCGGCGCCCTCTATCGCTTCACTTCAGAAGCCGGCATCGGCGATAGCTATTTCGACGGTGGCGTGAACGCCGTGTTGCGGATTGGTGATGGCAACACCGCCAATGCAGTGGGTGCGGCAAGCTGGGTCGATTTTACCGACAACACCGGTGCAGCCTTGGCCGGCGCGATCACCATCACCGACGTCAATGGTGTTGAGTCGGTCGATGGCCGCAATACCGCCAACCTGGCGGCCTTCAAAGGCACCGACTATCAGCGTCCCGAAGACTTGGCGCTCGGCCGCGCCGCGAACGGTGACGAGTTGCTCTACATGGCGACCACCACCCTCCACCAGATCTATAGCTTCAACGTCACGACCAACACCATGACCCTGTTCGCCGACGTGAATACTATCGATCTGGCGACGGGTGTAGCGGTGGGTGCGGGTCTGCGCAATCCCGACAACCTCGCCATCGATGCCGAAGGCAATGTCTACATCGTCGAAGACCGCAATGGTGGCGTCGATGACGACATTTGGTTTGCCAAGGACAGCAACCACGATGGCGATCTGCTCGACGCTGGTGAAGGCCTGGCGCGCTGGGCTTCGAATGGCACCCAGGGCTCGGAATTCACGGGGCTCTATTTCGACCCCTTCAATCCCAACCGCGCGTGGGTGAATATCCAGCATCCGGCCAGCGGCAACGACCGCATGATGGAGCTGACCGCGTCACCGGTGCCGGTACCAGCGGCGGTGTGGCTGTTTGGTTCAGCGCTGGCCGGTATAGCTGGCCTCAAGCGTCGCAAGGCTTGCTGAAGTCGATGAGTACTTGAGAAGGCTTCGTCCACACGCGAACGAAGCGCATGCGGGTCCCATGGTGGGCCCGCATGCTTTCCCACCGTCCCGCGCGGAGCGACCCTGAATACGGTCCCGCCTCACGACTACGCGGCCTTGCGCTGTCCGCCCAACTTACGCAGTCGCGGCGCGACTTTCTCGCCTATCAGTTTGAGGCTGCTATGTACCATGTCGAAGGGCATGCCGGCATAAGACACCGCCATGGCTGGACGCAGTTCGCCGGTCAACTCGACGCGTTTGGCCCACTTTTCGACTATCTGATCCGGCGAGCCCCAGGCCTGGCTTTGCACGAAGGCTTCGCAGGCTGCATCGAGACCAACTTCCTTGAGGGCCGCAGCGCCAGCCTGATAGGCGCCGTACCCCTTGGTCTCGCCCCAGTGCGCGCCGTCGAAATCGTAATGACGAATCACGCTTGCGTAATACTTCGACAGGTATTGGCGTGCGACCTGCTCGGCGAGCTTGGGGTCTTCGTGGCAGAAGGTGAAATCGGAGAAGGTCGGTGCGCCCAGCGCTTTGTGTGGATGCACTTCGCGGAAACGCGCGCGCCACGCTTCCACAGCGGCGTGATGCTGGGCCCAGGGCAGTTGCACGAAGGACATCATGGTCGCGCCAAGATTGGCGGCGGCGATGCCTGAGTCTGGCGTCATCGCCACCGACAGAAATTCCCGATCGCGATAGCCGTGTTCGGGCTTGGGCGTGACGTGGGTGCGCGATTGTTTGAAAAACGGCGTGTCGTATTCGGCGATACCGGTGTCGAGTATGTCGAGAATGATCTCGGCGGCCTGATCGAAACGCTCGCGCGAGGTGCCCATCTCGATGCCGAAGGCGCGGTACTCTTCTTTGGCCAGACCGCGGCCGAAACCCAGCAGAAAACGATCACCAAGCAGGATCTGCAACAGCGTGATGCGCTCGGCGACACGGGTCGGGTTCTCGTGCCAGGGCAGGATAATAGCGCCAGTGCCGATCTTGATACGTTGTGTGCGACCGGCGAGGTAGGCCAACCACTGCATATTGTCCGGCATCATCGAATAGGCCGGGTCGAAGTGATGCTCGGGCAGCAGCAGGAAATCCATGCCCACTGCTTCGGCGAGCAGCGCGACATCGGTTTCTTTGCGCATCATGTCGGCATCGGACAGGCCGGGGTGGGTGTTCTGAAAAATGAATTGCAGACCTACTTCCATCGTCGTGATCCTTGCTGCGGCTGGGCGGGTGGTGTGGTTTGAGGACAAAAGATAAGAGTGCGCGGCGCGCGCCGCAAGAGCCGAGGGCTGGTTAACCCGCGCGAAAGCCTTGAACCGGGCTCAGGATGTGCGCGGCGGGCTCGGCCATACAAATGGCTTGATCGACGCATCTTCTACCGGGTCGCCGCGTGCGGCTGCTTCGCGCAGCCTGTCCTTTTTGCTCTTGCGTTTGCCCTTGATGCCGCCGTTGCCTGGTGCAGCGGGCGCGGCGGTCTCATCCGGCTCGAAACCCACGATGACCTCGCGTGGCAATATCAAGGCATGACGCTTCTCGATGAGGTCGAAATGCGCGGCACTGTCCGCCGTGACGAAGCTCACCGCCACGCCGGCCGCACCGGCACGCCCGGTGCGACCGATACGATGCAGGTAGTCTTCAGTCGAGCGCGGCAGATCGTAGTTCACGACCGCCGGCAGCTCGACGATGTCGATGCCGCGCGCGGCGAGATCGGTCGCCAGCAATACCTGCAAACGGCCGGCCTTGAAGTTTGTCAGGGCCTGGCTGCGTGCGGCCTGACTGAGTTCGCCATGCAGGGCTGCGGCCGTCAGTCCGGCGCGCCGCAGTTTCTCTGCGACATGCTCGGTGGTGTAGCGCGTGGCGGTGAAGACCAGCGTACGCGGCCAGCCGTGGTGCTCGATCAAATGACGCAATAAATGCGTGCGACGGGGTCTATCGACCAGGATGGCGCGTTGTTCGATGTGTGGCGTGGTGGTGGCGCCCGCCGGCACGTTGATGCGCAGCGGCTCATGCAGCAGTTGTTCGGCAAGCGTGTGCACGGCGGCGGGGAAGGTGGCCGAGAACAGCAGGTTCTGACGCGCGGTCGGCAGCCCGGCGAGCACCCGCACAAGTTCGTCGGTGAAGCCGAGATCGAATAATCGATCGGCTTCGTCCAGCACCAGGGTGGCGAGCGCGTGCAGACGCAGCGCATTGTGTTCGAGCAGATCGAGCAGACGGCCGGGAGTGGCCACTACGATGTCGGCACCGCCGCGCAGCGCCATCATCTGCGGATTGATGGAGACGCCACCAAAGACGGTGACCACCTTCACCCGGCGCGGTGCGAATTGTGCGTAGGCCTCGCAGGCTGCGCCGACCTGGGCGGCGAGTTCGCGGGTGGGCACCAGGATCAACGCCTGCAAGGACTGGCTACTCTCCGCAGCCGCGCAGCGTTCGATGATCGGCAAGGCAAAGGCGGCGGTCTTGCCGGAACCGGTTTGGGCGCAGGCCCACACGTCGCGGCCGGCGAGGATGGCGGGGATGGCCGCCAACTGCACGGCCGTGGGTGTGACATAGCCGCGCGTGGTGGCGGCCCGTTGGCCATCGAGACTGAGCCCGGTATCAGCAAAATCCATGGCTAAATTTCCAACTCGCGCACGCGGAAGTTGCGGCCTTTGATCTTGCCCGCGCGCAATCCGCTGCGTGCTTGGGCCAGCGCTGCGCGTGCAATCGCGACATAGGTACGGGTGGCGAAGACATCTATCTTGCCGACCGCCTCGGCCGACAGACCGGCGCTGCCGGTCAGGGCGCCAAGCAGATCGCTTGGTCGCAGTTTGTCCTGGCGGCCGGCATCCACCACCAGCGTGACGAAGGGCGCGGCTGTCGGTTGACCTGCCGCCGCCGGCAGACGGCCCCATTGCAAGGCGTGGTCGATGCCATCGGCGATAGCGCGCAGGCGACCGGCTTCACGCGTCGAACACAAACTCAAGGCCAGCCCGCTGCGCCCGGCACGGCCGGTGCGGCCGACGCGATGCAGATGGGTATCGGCATCGCTGGCCAGCTCGTAATTAACAACGAGGGCAAGCTCCGCAATGTCGAGGCCGCGCGCGGCGACATCGGACGCCACCAGCACCGTGCAACTGCGATTGGCAAAACGCACCAGCATCTCTTCGCGCTCACGCTGATCGAGTTCGCCATGCAAGGCCAGCACCGCAAACCCCCGGCTGCTGAGTTCGGCGGCGACAGTGCGCACTTCATGACGGGTATTGCAGAACACCACCGCCGATTCGGGTTTGTACTCCAACAGCAAGGCGCGCAACGCAGCGAGCTTCTGATCGGCTTCGACTTTGAAGAACCATTGCTCGATATGCGGGCGGCTGTCCTCACCTTCGATGCTGACATCCAGGGGGCTGCGTTGCAGGCGGCGGCTGATAGCGCGAATTTCCGCCGGGATGGTCGCCGAGAACAGCAGGGTCTGGCGTTCTTCCGGTATGGCCTTGACGACTATTTCAATAGTGTCGGCGAAGCCCATGTCGAGCATGCGATCGGCTTCGTCCAGCACCAGCACCTTGACCGCCTGCAGGGGCAGCACTTGTTTTTCGATGAGTTCCTGGATGCGCCCCGGCGTGCCCACCACGATCTGCGGCAGATGGGCCAAGGACGCCAATTGCGGGCGCAAGGCCACGCCCCCACACAAGGTCAGCACCTTGATATTGGGAATAGCGCGCGCCAAGCGACGGATTTCGCGACTGACCTGATCCGCCAGTTCACGGGTCGGGCACAACACCAGACCCTGCACGGTGGCGGTGCCTGGTTCCAGCGCGGCCAACAGACCGAGCGCGAAGGCGGCGGTCTTCCCACTGCCGGTATGGGCCTGGGCGATGACGTCGCCGCCCGCCATGATGGTGGGCACACTGGCGGCCTGCACGGCGGTCATTTCAATGTAATCGACGTCGGCCAAGCCGCGCGCCAGGGCGGCGGGCAGATTCAGTTCGGAAAAGAGCATGGGCAGTCGGCGCCTCGCGCGCAGATGGGGTGTAAGCGGCGACGGCAGATCGCCAGCGGCGTGTCGGCGCAGCCGGTTCAAGGGGTCCCGGTTCAAGGGGTCAGAGTAATTGACGCCCCGTGCTGGGCGTCAAT
>JANMJF010000267.1:0-2191 GCA_031371245.1 Pseudomonadota bacterium
TCGCGCAGCATGGCGTGGGGATTGTGTTGCGCGTGTTGCGAAGCCGCGACCTTGATCCAGGCGAGTTGCTCGGCGGTGGTGCCGTAGTCGTGCATATGACGGCGCGCGACCATCGCATAGATGTTCAACACGGTCGGCTTGAACGGCGATTCAAAGGGCAGGTCGGGGGGCTGCACGGCCATCGGCGGCCGGCCGGGCGGCGCGCCGCCGGTGCGTGGTTTGCCAGCGAGGGTAATCAGCGCGACCTTGCACTTGCCGGCCGCGATCGCCTGCGCGGCGTGATTGGCGTGCACGATGTAGGACGAGCCGCCGGTCTCGGTAGTATCGATGTGGCGCACGTCGAGACCGAGGTAGTCGGCCATCGACAGACCGCCCAGGCCCGGCGCATCGCCAGCGCAGAAATAGGCGTCGACGTCGCGCAAGCCCAGCCCCGCGTCTTGCAGCGCGCCCTTGGCCACTTCGGCATGCAATTGTGCGAGGGGGATGCCTTCGGCCTTGCGTGTCGGGTGTTCGTAAATGCCGGCGATGTACGCCTTGCCCTTGATGCTCATGGTTGAGAATTCCAATGCGGTTGAGTCCAAACAAACGGGCACGCTGGCGAGCGGCGTCCCGGCACGAGAGCTTCCAACAGCTTGCGCAATGGACTCTCCCCCGGAACGAGCAAGTGTGCGATTGAAATCGAAGCCACGAGGGCTGCTTCAACTGCGCGCTGCAATGTAATCCGAGCGTATCGTTACCACCGCGTTGAACCAGGTTTCCATGGCTGCCACGTCCATGTCCGACCAGTCAGGGATCGCGGTGACAAAGGCCGGCCAAGCTGGTTGCCGAAGCGCACGAGTTGATTGTTGGCGGCGGTGCGTTCGAGGTCCCAGGCGGCGAGGGCGGTGTCCAACGCCAGCTTGCCGTTTAATGCCTCGCCCAGCGCAATGGCATCGTTGATGCCTTTCAGGGCGCCGGCACCACTGTGGGGTCGCGCGAAGGCACCGGCGTCGCCCACCAGGCAGATACGTCCGCGGCGATAGGCCGGCACCTCACAGTCGTAGATCGCATAGGCGAAGGTGTCGGCGCTGCGCATCAGGATTTCCGCGTAAAACTCCGGCATGACGCGGCTCAGCTGGTCTTTTAACTTATGCTCGGTGGCCAGCGGCATCATGCCGGGCGGCAAAGAGCCCTGATGCACGTGCCCGCTCTTATCGGTCACGAAGCCCGCCAGTGCCTGCGGCGGCACGGCCACATACACCCCCCAGTTCACCAGCCGTTCGCCGCGCGCGACGGAGTCGTTGGCGCCCGGTACGAAATAGAAAATGCCGTGGCCACCGTCATAGCCGACGCAGCGTATGCCGACTTCCAGGGGCGGCGATGCCGACAAGGCCGCTTCCGGGATGTGGCCGCGCCACAAGATGTAGCCGGCATAGTTGAGCGCGATGTCAGGAAACAAGGTCTGGCGTCCCAGCGACGCATAGCCGTCGGCGCACACCACCAGATCGAAATCTGCGCGCGTGCCTTCGGCGAAGCTGAGCGTGACTTTGTCGTCGCTGGATTGGGCGAGGGCGGTGACCTGCTGGCGTGTGCGATAAACCCCAGCGGGCACGCGCTTACGCAGATTGCGAAACAGCCCGCCCCAATTCAGCGCCGCGAGCGTGGCGGGTTGGGCCCAGGCCAGACGACCGTAACGCGGCTCCTGCGCGGTGCGGCAGATGCGTAAGAACGCCGGTGCCGGAAAGTAGGGAAGGTCGGCGTCGACCAGGTCGCGAGTGATGAAGGTAGCGATCACCGAGGCCGGCACGCCGAGGCCGGCACCGCGGTCCTTGAGCTCTTCGCCCGAGCGTTCGAACAGCGTGACCTTGCAGCCCAGGCGCGCGAGTTCGATGGCCGCCGTGCAGCCGGCGATCGAACCACCGACGACGGCGATGTCGAGTTCTCGCAGCGGGCGTGCGCGCTGTGCTGGTGGCGCCATGGGCTAGCCTTCCTCGCGTTCATCGTGCCAGCGGGCACTATAACGCAGGCCGGTGCGCGACCGCTGCCGTGCTGCTCTGGCAGAATGATCCGCAGCGGCCACCCTTGGGCCGCGTCCTGGGGAGAACGTACGACATGAGCGACACACTATTGTGCGAGGGGCTGGCACCCATCGCTACTAAGATCCTTTACGAAGATGACTACGTGCGGGTATGGAATCAGGTGGTGCCGGCCG
>JANMJF010000269.1:0-7348 GCA_031371245.1 Pseudomonadota bacterium
GGTGATGGTGCCTTGCGCCTCGCTGAATTCGATTTCGACGGCGAGTTCGGCGTCACCCTCATAGAGGCTGTCGTTGGACAACGCCGCGAAGCGCAGCTTGTCGGCCGCGTCAGCGGCATTCGAAACCAACTCGCGCAGGAATATTTCGCGGTTGCTGTACAAGGAATTGATCACGAGATCGAGTAGCTGGCGGACTTCCGATTGGAAGCCCCGTTGTTCTTTGGCAGTGTCGAGCGCCATGACTGTCCTCTATAGGTCGCGGGATGAGGCGGGCAAGCTATGGGCGCGCGCCCCTGATTTCAAGTCCTTTGGTCGTGCAGCCGCACGGCACGCGCTACCATGGTGGCCTTGCGCGGCGAGTCCGCGACTGAGATTTTCCTGAGTTAGCGTTGGCGTAGCGTCGCGCCGGCCGCAGCCAATCATCCGCGCCATGGTCATCGACAAAGCCGCCAATTCGCCCGTCATGCAGCAGTACCTCGGCATCAAGGCCGAGCATCCGAGCACCTTGCTGTTCTATCGTATGGGCGATTTCTACGAGCTGTTCTTCGACGACGCCAAGCGTGTCGCCAGGCTGCTGGATCTGACCCTGACCGCGCGTGGCACCAGCGACGGCCAACCCATACCCATGGCCGGCGTGCCGGCCCATGCCGCCGACGCTTACCTCGCGCGCCTGTTGAAGCTCGGCGAAGCGGTCGCGATCTGCGAGCAGATAGGCGACCCGGCCGAATCGCGCGGGCCCGTGGCACGCAAAGTCACGCGCATCCTGACACCCGGCACGGTCACCGACGAATCGCTACTCGAAGCCCGCCAGGACACTCTGATCGCAGCGCTCGTGATGGTCGGTGAGCAAGCCGGACTGGCCTGGCTCGATGTCAGTGCCGGGCGCTTCTTGACCTGCGAGCCCGACAGTCCCGCCGCGCTCGAAGCCGAGCTCGAACGCTTGCAACCGGCTGAACTACTGATCGCCGACGATCAGCGCGGACGGCTGCCGGCGGACTGGGCGACACGCGCGCTGGCGCTGCCGGCATGGCGCTTCGATATCGGCGCCGCGCGCCGACGACTATGCCAACAGTTCAGCGTCACAGACCTGCGTGGTTACGGCTGCGCCGATTTCGAGGCAGGCCTCGGCGCGGCCGGCGCGGTGCTGGTCTATTGCCAGGAGATGCATGGCGGCGCGCTCACCCATGTGCTCAGCATGGCGGTCGAACGTCCGCAGGATGCCCTGCATCTCGACCCGGCCACCCGGCGCAATCTTGAGATCACCCGCGCGCTGTCCGGCCGTGATACCCATACCCTGGTCGCGATGTTCGATAGCACCCGCACCGCCATGGGCGGACGCCTGCTCAGGCGCTGGCTGCAACGTCCGCTGCGCGACCATCACACTTTGCGTCACCGCCAGCAAGCGGTGACGATGCTGCTGGCACGCCACGATCTCGACGCGCTGCGCGGCGCACTGCGCCAGGTGCACGACATCGAGCGCATCGTCACGCGGGTCGCGCTCGGCTCGGCGCGCCCGCGCGATCTGGCGCGGCTGCGTGATGCCCTGGGCGTGCTGCCGGCAGTGCGCGGTCTATTGCTGGCCGAATTGAGTCCACACCTCGATGCCTTGCGTGCGCGCGTCGATGAGCTGCCCGCCACCCGCGCACTGCTTGAGCGCGCGCTGGTCGAGTCGCCGCCCCACCTGATTCGCGACGGCGGCGTGCTGGCGGCGGGCTATGACAGCGACTTGGACGAGCTGCGCAATGCCAGCGCCGATGCCGACGCCTATCTGATCGCCCTCGAACAGCGTGAACGCGACCGTAGCGGCATCGCCAATCTCAAGGTCGGCTACAACCGCGTGCACGGCTACTACATTGAAATCAGCCGCACCCAGGCCGACCGTGCGCCTGCTGACTACACCCGCCGTCAGACCCTGAAGGGCGTCGAGCGCTATATCACGCCGGAGCTGAAAGGCTTCGAAACCCATATCCTGACCGCTGCAGACCGCGCCCTGCGGCGCGAGCGCGAACTCTACGAGCGCCTGCTTATCGAGTTACTGCCGGATGTTTCTGCACTGCAGGACACCAGCGCCGCGCTTGCGGAGCTGGATGTGTTGGCAAGCTTCGCCGAGCGCGCCGAGCGTCTGCAGCTGTGCGCGCCAAGCTTCTGCGCCGAACCCCGGCTCAGCATCACCGCAGGTCGCCATCCGCTGGTCGAACATTTCCAGGACACGCCCTTCGTCGCCAACGACCTGGACCTCAACGACGCGCGCCGCCTGCTACTCATCACCGGCCCCAATATGGGCGGTAAGTCGACCTATATGCGTCAGGCTGCGCTCATTACCCTGCTCGCTCACATCGGCAGTTTCGTGCCGGCCCGCGCCGCCGTGCTGGGTCCGATCGATGCGATTTATTCGCGCATTGGCGCCGGCGACAATCTTGCCGGCGGGCAGAGCACCTTCATGGTCGAGATGGCCGAGACCGCCAATATCCTCCATCACGCGACGGCCGCGAGCCTGGTCATCGTCGACGAGATCGGGCGTGGCACCAGTACCTACGACGGCATGGCCCTGGCCTGGGCGGCGGCTGAACACCTGGCCGCGCACAATCGCGCCTTCACGCTGTTCGCGACCCATTATTTCGAACTGACCGCACTTGCCGATGAGGTGGCGACGGTCGCCAATATCCGCCTTGACGCGGTCGAGCATGGCGAGGATGTGGTGTTCATGCACAGCGTCAGCGAGGGGCCGGCCAGCCGTAGTTTCGGCATTGCAGTGGCGCGTCGTGCCGGGGTGCCCGCAATGGTTATCGCGCGCGCCCGTGCCTTGCTGCGCGCGCTAGAGCAGCGCCATGCGCAGCCGACGCGCGAAGAATTGCCGCAACTGCCCTTGTTCGACCGCCCTCATCCCGCAATCGAGGCCTTGACTGCCCTGGACCCGGACACCCTGACGCCGCGCGAAGCGCTGGAAACGCTGTATCGACTGCGCACCCTGCTCGACAAGTCATGAAGTGTTTGGCTAGGCGCTGTCGGCAGATATACTGCCCGCCTCACGATTTTGACGAAGAGCAGCCATGACGTTTGTTGTTGTAGAAAACTGTATCAAGTGCAAGTACACGGATTGTGTCGAGGTGTGTCCGGTCGACTGCTTTCACGAAGGCCCGAACATGCTGGTGATCGACCCAGACGAGTGTATCGATTGCACACTATGCGAGCCGGAATGCCCGGTCGAAGCGATCAAATCCGAGGACGACCTGACCGATGACGAGCAGCAGTATCTGGCATTGAACGCCGAGCTGGCCCGGCAATGGCCGGTCATCAGCGAAATGAAGGATGCCGCCGGCGACGCTGACGAATGGAAGGATAAGCCGGCCAAGCTTGCGCTGCTCGAACGCTGAGACCAACGGTCAAGCTGCGTGCCCCACACCTGGCGCGGGCATTGCCCCTGAAAGTGGACCAGGAGCCGTCCGTCCCTGGACGACCCCTGGTCCGTCGCCTTCGCCCACACATCTGGTTTAGATGCTGGGCAGTGCCATCCGTGGCGACGACCGGTGCGTTGCTGAGGGCGCACCTGCAGCGAAGTAGGCCACGGCGAGAGTATCCGGCTCAAATTTCTTTCGCGCCCTAGCTTTTCACTGCTTTACGTCTGCGACTCAAAGGGTTACCTGGCTGGGAGGGGATGCGACATGGATTGGGCACAGCATCGGTCAGGACATACTCCTAACATGAGCACGGCCATCAGCCGTTGCCATCTGCGCCAAGTGCACCATCAAATCTGCCAGACCCTAAATTCGCTCGCGCTGGCAGCGAGTACACCATGAGCCCCGCCACAACATGTTGTCGATCGTGGGCGCTGTGCTTAGCGTTATCCCAGACCGCCAATCCGGTCGCTGCGACTGAAGTATTCAAATGGAGGGACGCCCAAGGCCACGTTCATTTCGGCGATCGGCCCGTGCAGGCCGACGCCGAAAGTCTGACCATAAGGCCTGGCCCATCCACAGCCGCTAATGCCAATAGCCAGAAACGATTGCAGCAAGTGCTCGATGGCTTCGCCAAAGAGCGCGAGGCCCGCGACGCCACGCGGACCGCCGAGCAGCAGGCTGCCGAACAACACGAACGCGCCTGCACGCTCGCCCGCAGTCGCCAGCACACCGTCGAGCATGCGAATTTTCTCTACGACTATACGGTCACAGGCGAGCGCCGGGTGATCGAGGGTGCCGAATACAATCGCGCGATAGAAAACGCGCGCCAATCCGTCGCCGACTCCTGCGACTAGTATTCAAACGTGTTTGTATCTGCCTATTTTCTCAGTACAAAGGAAGGTAACATGGCGAACCTCCTGAACCCGCTAGGCCTGCTTACCGGATGAATAAAGCGTTCTGGAAATCCGACTGGTTCGTCGGCGCCACCCTATCCTTTGTATTCTTTATCGCCTGGTGGGGCCATGCGCCGCTGTTGGAAAGCATAGAACGCGACGCCTATGACCTCGGTGTGCGAGTGTCATCACGCGACCCCGGTAACAAAGTAGTGGTCGTCGCCATCGACGATAAGAGCATTCAGAACATCGGTCGCTGGCCGTGGTCGCGCAAGGTTCACGCGGGCATGATCGATAGACTGGCGGCGGCCGGAGCCAAGACCATCGGCTCGACCGTGTTCTATTCCGAGCCGGAAGTGCCACCCGGCCTGGATTGGATCCGCGAATTCCGCACCGAAACCGAGAAACTCGCCCACACAGGCGCAGCAGTCGAAGCTCTGAACAAAAAATTCAGCGAAGCTGAACTCGCGCTCGACACCGACAGTGTGCTCGGGACTTCATTCAAAAACGCTGGCAACGTCGTGCTCGGCATGCAATTTACGCCGGGCGAGCCGGTTGGCAAGCCGGACAAGGCCTTGCCCGACTACATCCTGCGTAACGCCATCAGGGAAGACAATGTCGTCGACCCCAGCGGCGACTTCCCAATGCCCATTCAAACTGTGCTTGCCAATTCGCCCATCGCCGTAGTCGGTGAAGCCGCGCGTGGCATCGGTCACCTGCTCACCCCCCCGGACGTCGATGGCGGCATCCGCTTCGAACCGCTGGTGGTCGAGTATTACGGTGCCTTCTATCCCTCGCAGTCGTTGATGGTGGCGGCCGCATACCACAACCTCAAGGCCGAAGACATCAAGGTCAACCTCGGCGACAGCGTTCAGCTCGGCAAGCTCAAAATCAAGACCGATCTGAGCCTCAACATGAACACTTTTTTCTACGGTAAACGCCAGGGCGATCGCCCGCCGTTTGATGTCTACTCGTTCTACGACGTCCAGCAGGGCGCCGTGCCGATGGAAAATTTCAAAGACAAGATAGTCCTGATCGGCGCCACCGCCTTCGGCGTCGGTACTACATTCCACACGCCGCAGGGAGTTGTCGGAGGCCCGGTGCTGATCATGGCGCACACCGTCGCCAGCATCCTGAACGAAGCGTTCTTCACCTCGCCCGCCTGGGCTGCGCTTGGCGAACTGGTCGTGATTCTCTTGATTGCGGGCTATCTGATTGCGCTACTGCCCAAGCTCAGTGCCGGACCGGCGGCACTACTCAGCCTCGGCTTGGTCGTGACAGTGTTCGCAACCGAACTCGGTTTGATGGCCTCGCAGGCCATCTGGCTGAAGCTGATGAGCGCAGCAACATTATTGGTGGTCGGTCATGTGCTGCTCACCACCAAGCGTTTCCTGGTGACCGAAGCGAGCAAACGCCGCCTTGATATCGATTCTGCCCAGAGCAACAAACAGCTGGCGCTGCAGTATCAACAAGCGGGCCAGCTCGATCTCGCGATGGAATATTTCCGCCGCTGCCCGGTCGACGAGGGTTTGCTCGAGGCAATCTACGCCTTGGCTGGCGATTTCGAGCGCAAGCGCCAATTCAACAAAGCCGGCTCGGCCTACGAATACATCGCCGCCAAAGACCCGAATTTCCGCGACATCAAGAACAAGGTCAATCGCGCTAAACAATTGAACGACACGGTCATCATTGGCGGCTCGGCTGCGGCGGCCACCGCAGCCAGCACCATGCTGCTCGACGGCAGCATTTCCAAGCCGATGCTCGGCCGTTACGAGATCGACAAAGAACTCGGCAAGGGCGCGATGGGCGTGGTCTATCTTGGCAAAGACCCCAAGATCAATCGTGTCGTGGCGATCAAGACCATGGCGCTGTCTCAGGAGTTCGATGCGAGTGAGCTGAACGAGGTCAAAGAGCGCTTCTTCCGCGAAGCCGAAACCGCCGGCCGTCTGGATCAGCCCAATATCGTCAGAATTTACGATGTTGGCGAGGAGCACGATCTAGCCTATATCGCCATGGAATTCCTGGCCGGCCACGACCTCGCGCGCTATACCAAGCCCGAAACCCTGCTGCCACTGCCGACCGTCATGGGCATCATCTTCAAGGCCGCGATGGCGCTGGACTATGCGCATAAACACAGCGTCGTACATCGCGACATCAAGCCGGCCAATATCATGTACGAGCCGGAATCCAAGCAGGTCAAGCTGACTGACTTCGGCATCGCGCGCATCACCGATTCAAGCCGGACCAAGACCGGCATGGTGCTCGGAACACCTTCCTATATGTCGCCCGAGCAACTGTCGGGCAAAATGGTCGATGGGCGTTCCGATCTATTCTCCTTGGGTGTGATGTTCTACCAGATGATCACGGGCAAGCTGCCCTTCCAGGGCGATTCGATGGCCACCTTGATGTACAAGATTGCCAACGAGGCACATATCGAAATCGCCACCCTGCGTCCCGACCTGGCAAAACAGCGCCCGTGTATCTCAGAGATCATCAACCGCGCCTTGGAGAAAGATCCAACCAAGCGCTATCAGAACGGTGCGGACATGGCGCGCGATATTCAGCGCTGCGCAAAGCAAACCCAGTCGCCCGGGCAATAAGGACCAGACGGCGTGGCCAAGTGCATCATCGAAGTCGCGAATGTTTCGGACACCGGTCTGAAACGGCCGCACAACGAAGACAGCGCAGTCACTGACTCTAGTTTAGGGCTGGCAATCGTTGCCGATGGCATGGGCGGCTACAAAGCCGGGGAAGTAGCCAGTGCCATCGCCGCCCAATTGATCCTGAACGAGGTGCGGGCCGGGATCGCCAGTGGCGACGCTAATGGCGCGGCAGCAAGCGCTGGTCTGAGCCGGGCGAGCCTAGTCATTCGCGACGCGGTGATCAAAGCCAATGCCGAAGTGTTCCGCACCGCGCAGGAGGTTTCCCAATGCCAGGGCATGGGTACCACGGTGGTGGTGGTCTTCTATCACGGCACCAAGGTCAGCATCGCGCACGTCGGCGATTCGCGGGTCTATCGCCTACGGGGCGATGAATTCAAGCAGATTACGCGTGATC